>JBCCVK010000031.1:0-11712 GCA_039195495.1 Pseudomonadota bacterium | reverse complement strand
GACACATCGCTCAACCGCTTGACATAGCCGCAATCAGAGAACCTTTCTTCTGCAACGCCGCAAGTCGGCTCTGAGCCCCATTTCACCGGATGCTGCGGCATGCACCAAGGTCCGTTTTGGTGAAATTACTGCTTTATCTCAACCTTTTCCAAGCTTCACCACGATGTTTCCGATTGTAGCTTTGTCGTCGACTGCATCGTGGGCTTGTGCAATTTGTTCCAGCGGAAAGCGCGCGTGGATCGGAGCATTAATCTGGCTTGTTTGAAGCATCTTGGTGAGATCTGCCGTTGCTGCATTTAGCACCGTAGGCGGTAGCATGAAGACGATAAAGAAGCCAAACCGCATCTGCCGGATGACGGAACCGAACATGGGAAAATTCCCCTCAAACGCATCAGACCCATAAGCAGCGACAAAGCCGCCGTTTTTGATGAGACCCGGCAGGAGCGTTGCGTTGGCGCCAAGGTTGACTTCGACGATGTGATCAACGCCCGCCCCATTCGTGATCTCTTGGACACGTGTGAGGACATCATCTTCCTTGTAGTTGATCACATGATCTGCGCCGGCCGGGCGCGCGGCGTCACCTTTAGCCACAGAGCTGACAGTCGCGATTACCGTTGCCCCTTTTTGCTTGGCAATCTGGATCGCGTAGTTGCCGACGGCACCCGCACCGCCCTGGACCAGAAGTGTTTTCCCGATTACCGGACCGTCCATTGTAACCGCATGATAGGCGGTTAGCAGAGGAACCCCGAATGTTGCTCCGACCTCAAAGGTCACGTTGTTGGGCAGTACAACCGCATTCTCTTCCGGTGCGACTGCATATTCAGCCGCTGTGCCATCCGCACCGCCCCATTGCACTGAATGCAGCCAAACCCGCTGACCAATGCGATCTTCGGACACCCCTGCGCCCACAGCTTCGATCACGCCTGCACCGTCATGGTGCGGCATCACGTGCGACCACTCACCCTGAATCGGGAAAATCCCGGCACGGGTCTTGGTATCTGTTGGATTGACGCCGGAGGCGTGTATTTTGACCAATACTTGCCCACGAGCGGGTGTGGGTTTGTTCAACTCAATAATCTTTAGGACGTCCGCAGCAGGACCTGTTCGCTGATAAATAGCAGCTTTCATCTGTCTTCCTTTCGCGTTTGGGCAATCTTCACAACAAGGCTGTCCGGGCAAGTGCTGTTTCGCACTTGCCCGCCCCATATCTCGGATTGTTAGGGGGATGGTTAGCCGCGTACCGGCTTCGGCACGCTGATCGGGCAGTCGATGAAATAGGTCCAGCCGCCATTCTCAAGCTGTTTGACAACCTCGGTGGACACGCCACCGCCAAGGGTATTGCCGTCTTGATCTTCCACGGTCCATTCACCCTGAAGGATGGCTGTATCACCGTTGACCATCTCACCTGACACGGTTCCTTTGAGATTGACCCGGTTGGCCACAAAATCCTTGAAAATCTCACGTACCCCGTCATGGCCCACCATTGGGGCACCATCAGGGTCCATCGCGACGCGCACATCTGGGTGGAACATGGAAACCACGCCCTCCAGATCTCCGTCCTTGATAAATTCTGCGACGCGCTCGACAATCTGATGTGGGCGCTCGGCGATTTTGCGTTGTGTCGTTGTCATGTCAGTGTCCTTGGGAAGGGTGTTGGGTTCAGGCAAAACTTGCTGGCGTCACATCAGGTGGTGTGTTGTCCATGTCGAACAGCAGCTTCCACTCACCTGCGTCATTGCGGCGGTAGGCCAGCGCCACGCGTCCGGTCAGATGCGCGTCTTCCGGTGGGGTTACGTCAGCCGGCGGCTCAAAGTAGTAAACCCCCAAAAGGAGTGCCATGTTGCCTTCGATAAAGGCCGCCTCTTCTTTGTGGTGCAACGTGCCTTCGATCATCTGGAAGGCCTGCTCGTACCAGGGTTTGATTTCGTCAACGCCGCGCATCAGCGGTGCGCCGGCATTGGCGTAGATGCTCTCCGGATCGTAGGGCGTGAAGAGCGTGTCGATATCATTGGCATTGAACGCTTTGAGCCACATGTCCAGGTTCGCGCGCACCTTGTCGAGTTTTGTATTATCCAACATGAGGACCTTTCGAATTTTTGACCTGACAGGTGTCAGGTGGAGTGTGTTGAGCGACTCATCTCGATGTGTCAGTGTATGAGATAGCAACCGCCGATAAGGTCATCTACATGCGGAAGTGTAAGTTACTTACACTGATGTAAGTGACTGTATTATGAGGATAGAAATGTCATTTCAGTTTGACTTGGATTTGAGTGTTGACGAATGCCCCGTAGAGTTCGCAGTGGCTATGATCGGTGGGAAATGGAAACCGGTGCTGCTGTTCCATCTGATGATGGGCGCAAAGCGGTACTCAGAACTGCAGCGCCTAGTATCGCGTGTCTCAGATCGCATGCTGACCCGATCCCTGCGCGAGTTGGAAGCGGACGGTCTTGTGCACCGAGAAGTCTTCCCAGAAGTACCTGTTCGGGTAGAGTATTCACTCACCACGGATGGGAAGACACTTTACCCCATACTTGCCGAAATGAGCAGATGGGGCACCAAACGGCAAAAAGCTTGAAGCGCTTAGCCTTTCAGAGCCGCCATTCGTGCAAAACGTACAAATGACCGCTTTTCTAATCGGGCGTTTGTTTCATTGTTTCGTTTGCGTGTTTTGGGATCATTGTCTCTCATCCGGGTCACGCTTCTCTCTTCGCAGTCTTTTTGATGCCACGTGGGGCATCGCTGCACGCATGTGTCGGATCGGACGTAGAGCGCCCCGCTTTGCAGAGCTGGACTCGGTTCTTCCCTGGACGAAACCGCTTTTCTAAATGGATGCTTTCTGAAAGTACATTTCATTTCAAAGGTTTAAGAATCTTCCAGACTCGGGTTCAAGCCGGACACCACACAGGGGATGGATCGGCCCGCTGCGCGTCGATCCTCGAGCAGGATGCGCCTGTTCAGATGGAAGCGCCCGGTTACCAAGAGCGGCCGCGTTCGAGACGCAGCGGCTGGGAGATGCCTTCAGACCTCTTCGGACGAAGCCGCCCAAAGATTGATGTCCCGGTCCGACGCGATCCGATCGATCGCGGCCAGTTCGTCGTCCGTGAACCCAAGCTTTTTAATCGCACCGGCGCAATCCACGATCTGCTCGGGGCGCGAGGCGCCGATCAGAGCCGAGGTGATGCCGCCATCACGCAGCACCCAGGCGACCGCCATCTGAGCCAGCGTTTGACCGCGCGCTTCGGCCATCGCATTCAACGCCCGCACGTTTTCCAAAGTTTCGTCGGTGAGCATGCTGGCAAACAGCGATTTGCCCTGGGTCAGCCGGCTGCCTTCGGAGGCATCGCTCAGATATCTATTGGTCAAGATACCTTGCGCCAGAGGCGTAAAGGCAATGGCCCCCATGCCCAGTTCACCCAGCGTCTCTTTCAGTCCGTCCCGTTCGATCCATCGGTTCAGCAGGTTGTAGGATGGCTGGTGAATCAAACAGGGCGTCCCCAGTTCCCGGAGAAGCGCCACCGCTTCACGCGTCCTTGCCGAATTATAGGAACTGATTCCAACGTAAAGCGCCCGTCCCGACCGCACGATATGATCCAGCGCCCCCATCGTCTCTTCCAAAGGCGTTTCAGGGTCGAAACGATGGCTGTAGAAAATGTCGACATGATCCAACCCGAGGCGCTTCAACGACTGGTCGCAGGACGCGATCAGATGCTTGCGGCCGCCCCATTCGCCGTATGGTCCCGGCCACATGTTGTAACCCGCCTTCGAACTGATGATCAACTCGTCTCTGAGTCCCGCGAAATCCGTCCTCAAAATTTCTCCGAATGCCATTTCGGCGCTGCCCGGCGGCGGACCGTAATTGTTGGCCAAATCGAAATGCGTGATCCCATGGTCGAACGCTGTCCGGCATATCGCCCGCTTGACCTCGTGCAGGGCGTCGTCTCCGAAGTTGTGCCACAGTCCCAGCGACACCGCGGGCAGCCTGAGACCGGAGCGCCCGCAGCGGCGGTATATCATTTTTTCATACCGGTCGGGTGCGGGGCGATAGGGGGAGGGGAAACTTTTCCGGGGACGGGTGGGTTTGGTCATGGCGGCATTTCCTGAATGCGGTCATGAAAGCCATGAAGGAATCGGATTGTCAAACATGTCCGGTGCGGGCGGCTCGGCATTTACGCCGTTCCACCCGCTCCACCCATCCGGACCGGCCGTCGGCGCCCATGACCACCACTGTCGTCTCTGCGATGCGCGCCTTCATCCCGATTGCCCTCGATATGCGCATTGGCTACATCGTCTCGGGATGGTTCAGCGAAGGAGGCGAGGGATGGCAGCCTATCAACACGTCTATCACATGGATGGCCTGACCAAGACCTATCCGGGGGGCAAGAAATGCTTTGAGAACATCCGCCTCAGCTTTCTGCCCGGTGTGAAGATCGGCGTCGTCGGCGTCAATGGCGCGGGCAAATCGACACTGATGCGGATCATGGCCGGAATCGACAGGGATTTCACCGGCGAGGCCTGGGCCGCCGATGGGGTCAAGGTGGGCTATCTTCCGCAAGAGCCGGCACTCGATCCCGCCAAAACCGTCCGTGAGAACGTCATGGAAGGCGTCGCCGACAAAAAGGCGATTCTCGATCGTTACAACGCGCTCGCCATGAATTATTCGGACGAGACCGCCGAGGAAATGGCCCGACTTCAGGACATGATCGAAGCCCGGGACCTCTGGGATCTGGAGGCGCAGATCGACGTGTCGATGGGGGCGCTGCGCTGCCCGCCGGATGACGCCGATGTCGCCACGCTTTCGGGCGGCGAGAAACGCCGCGTGGCGTTGTGCAGACTCTTGCTCGAAGCCCCTGACATGTTGCTTCTCGACGAGCCGACCAATCACCTGGACGCCGAGACGGTCGCCTGGCTGCAGCAGCATCTGATCGCCTATAAGGGCACCATCCTGATCGTCACGCACGATCGTTATTTTCTCGACGACATCACCGGCTGGATTCTCGAACTGGATCGCGGACGCGGCATTCCCTGGGAAGGGAATTATTCCAGCTGGCTCGACCAGAAGACCAAACGGCTCGCGCAGGATGCGCGCGAGGACAAGTTCCGGCGAAAGATACTGGAGCGCGAGCTGGAGTGGATGCGCACCAGTCCCGGGGCGCGTCGGGTCAAGTCCAAGGCACGCATCAGCGCCTATAACGAAATGGCCAACCAGTCGGAGCGCGAAAAGCTCACGCGGGCGCAGATCGTGATCCCCAACGGGCCGCGCCTTGGGTCGAAGGTGATCGAGGTCGAAGGGTTGGAAAAGGTCATGGGCGACAAGCCGTTGATCAAAGAACTCGGCTTTTCCCTGCCTCCGGGGGGGATCGTCGGCGTGATCGGACCGAACGGCGCCGGCAAGACCACGCTCTTTCGCATGCTGACGGGGCAGGAAACACCCGACGCGGGCACCATCGCCCGCGGCGAAACCGTGCAGCTGGCTTATGTCGATCAAGCGCGTGACGCGCTACCCGATGACAAGACGGTGTGGGAGGCGATCTCGGACGGCAATGACGTCATCCGGCTTGGCGATGCGGAAATGAACAGTCGCGCCTATTGTTCGGCCTTCAATTTCAGGGGCGGCGATCAGCAGAAGAAGGTCGGATCGTTGTCGGGCGGCGAACGCAACCGCGTGCATATGGCCAGGCTGCTGCGTTCGGGCGGTAATGTGCTGCTTCTCGACGAACCGACCAACGATCTGGACGTCGAGACTCTGCGCGCGCTCGAGGACGCGCTCGTGGATTTCGCCGGCTGCGCCGTCGTCATCTCGCATGATCGATTTTTTCTCGATCGGCTTTGCACGCATATCCTCGCCTTCGAAGGGGATGCGCATGTCGAGTGGTTCGAGGGCAATTTCGCCGATTACGAAAAGGATAAGATGCGGCGGCTCGGCGTGGAGGCGCTCGTGCCCAAGCGGGTCAGGCACAAGAAGTTCGCCCGATGAGGCCACGCGGGTCGCCGCGCTCCATGTGTTCGGAAGGCATCGGCAGCGAGCGAGGCCGATGATGGATACCCCCGCGTTTGCCGCATGGCGGAGCGGGGGCATGGGCCGCGGCAAGCGAATGGAGGGACACCGGCCTGCCGTTATCGGATTTCGGCGCGGCGGGATGTCCACGGGACGCTTTGCGGACCGACCGGCTTGGCGGTGATCTGACGGGATCGATATTTTACGTTTCCCTGCAATCGCGGTCAGAACAATGGATGGAACTTTCCGGCGCCGCACCGCCATAAGGTCGGATCAGGGTCAGGTCTCGGCTTGTCTCGACACGACATCCAACATGCGCTTGAACCGCGCCATTCTTTGAAGGTCGAGTGGAACGCTATAGCGGCGCAACGTGCCGGTGTTCCCATTCCAGATCATATGCTTCTTTCCGAGGATACCGAGCCGCTGCAGCAGAATCGCGGCATCGCGATGCGCGGATTTGCCGTGCTCGTCATACATGAAATGCGGCAGGGACGGATGCGGCCAGACCGGTTCGGCAAGTCCCGCTTTCAAAAGCGCCTCACGACACTCCGCCTTGGCCTCCGCGATGCGGTCGCGCAGGATCGCACGCTTGGTTTCAGACATCGCGAACAAGGCCCGCCCGAGATGCATCGAGGCGCTCGAGACCTGCATCGCGGGCAGATCCATCGGTGGCGCGTTCGCAGGGCGCGCCCGCGATACCGCGCATCCAAGGCGCAAAGCCCCCATGCTGAAGGCTTTCGATGCTCCACGCAGAACGATCAGGTTATCGTGTCCGGGAAGTAAACGGATCGCACTCGCCTCATTCGGCAGATAGTTGGCGTAGCTTTCGTCGATAATGATTAATGCGACCCCTCGGGCGCATAACCGCTCCAGCATGGCGAGGTCGTCATAGGGGCTGTTATGTTTGAGGCTCGGACGCTCAACGAAAAGAATATCCGCCCGATCCGACGGGCCGAGCACCGGGACGGCGCCGAACCGGGTCAGCCACTCGGGAAAATCCGGAGAGCATTCGCTGAGGATACCCACGGTCCGACCGGCGAGGCGCGCGGCAAGACTGTGCAACAGACCTCCGACCCCCGCGCCGCAGGTGACGGTGATGCAGGCCGGGTCGACCTGAAAGACCGAGGCGATGGTGGGCGCGAGCGTTTCATGCCCATAGGGGTCATCGACAGGATACCAATGCGCCAATGCGCCAGTGGCGCGTTGGGTGGCCGCGATGCAGTGGCCGATCTCTGGCTCAAGGAACGGCTGCTCATCCAACGTCCAGCAAAGATTGAGCGTGTGATCGTTGTCGGCCAACTCAATGCCCGAATAACCTTCAACGGCCAGAGACATGCGCGTTCACCTCTTCCATACGGCCAAGGATATGACGGTTTCTTTCCGGCCCCTCGATCCGGAGCCGGGAAATGTTCCGGAGCGGCCGGAAACCGGGGACTTTCGAACGGCCATGACGATGTTTCCGGTTCGATGGGGGCAGAGCCAGCCTTGAGCATATCCTCGCGCTTGAAAAGAGCAACCGTCGGCTGAGGGATATCGCAAGCTCGCCCGACGGACGCCATGCGCCGGCAGGAAAATTTGCCGGACGGGGAAAAACGATTGAATGAAGCGTTCAACATCTCGAAAAAGAGGATTCGGGTGCCTAAGATACCCGCACCGATTGTCAATCCGTCGACGACGTCGGCGCATTTTTGCGGGACATCAAATGACTTTCGAAACGATCGCGCAGGCGTTCGAGCTGATCGACCAGGATAGGATGATGACCCGTCTGCGCAGGCTTTGCCGCTTCGACAGATTTCAAGCCTCCGATCAGATCAACGAAGCGGCGGATTTCGTATTTTCCGAGATCGATGCGACCGGGCCTGCGCGGATCGATTTTCAACGCCACCTCTTGCATGAAACGGTGCGGTGGTGGACCTTCGATCCTCCGACCCCCTGGACGCCACGCAAGCAGACACTCGCCCTGCCAGACGGTCTTCGCCTGTCCCTCGATCAGGCGCCGTTTCTCGTTGCCGTGAACTCAGCCCCCTTGCCGTCCGGGCGATATAGGGTCAGACGGCCGGGGCGAAACCCGCCGACCCCATCGCTTTGCGTCGTTCCGGGCGGGCAATTCGATCCGGACAGTCTTGTCGCGGATGGTGTGACGGCTTTCGTGACCAACTTCCCTGCGGCTCGCACGCAAGAAGGGCATTATGCCGGACGGATAGAGCTTCCTCCGAATTGCGGTCTGACCGGCTTCAGTGTAACCGATGACGTCCTGGCCCGGTTCGAAACCGCCGCGGATCGGCAGGAAGAGGCCGAGGTCGGACTCGAGGTCGGCACCGGCGCCCCCATGCCCGTATTGTCCTGGACGCTGCCTGGTGACGTTGAGGGCGAAATCTGGGTCATGGCACATCTGTGCCATCCGCGACCCGGGGCCAACGACAATGCTTCCGGGGTGATCGGTCTTTTGGAGATTTCCGACACGCTGACCCGTCTCTGGTCGGCGGCCAAAGGCCGTATCCGCAAGACGGTGCGGTTTATCTCGGCGCCGGAATTCACTGGAATTGCGGCCTTTTTACATGAAAGAATCCGAGAGAACGCCAGGGCACCCTTGCCCGAAGCCGTCGTGAATCTGGACATGATCGGGCAGAATACGGCCCGGTGCGGCGGTCTGTTCCGGATCGAGCGGGCGCCGGATCCTTATGCGTCGGCTCTCACGGCTCTCGCCGAACACGCGGTGACGGCCGTATTCGCCACCACCGGGCACGATTGGTCACCGATGCCGTTTCACGGATATTCGGACAACTCGGTTTTCGCGGGCGGCGCGTTTGCCGTTCCGACCGTGCAATTCTGCCACGATCGTGACGCGTTCAATCATTCCGCCGGGGACTCCCCCGACAAAATATGCCCCGCCAAGATGGCGGCCGTTGTCGCCAGCGCCGTCTGCCTGGTCGATACATTGGCATACGGGAATGGGAGCGCTTCCGCAATTCTGGAGCAATGGAACAAATCCGAAGCCGCGAAAACCGATGCGATCGCCAATTTTTGGTGCACTCGCGGATACAAGGCATGGTCGGTGGATTTCGCGTCCGACCGCATGAACCGGTTGAATATGCCGACCGACGGACCTGCGACGCCTTTTGCAATCCGCCACGTCGCCCCGGGTCCGCTGAACCTGCGCCATCTGATCGCCGGTCTCGACCCCGTGCTGCGAAGGCGGGTAAGTGCGCGCATCGCCGATGAAAAGCGTTTTTACGCCCGACTGTTGAATGCGATCATCACCTATATGTTCACGGCGGACGCCGAGACCGCCCCCCTCAGGGCTTCCTTCGCGCTGGAGCATCCCTTTGCCTTTGCGGATACAGAACTGATCTCTTCGGTTTTGACGGCCTTGCCCGCGACCGGTGGTCAAGCCCGGCCTGGCTTCGTCAAATAACGCGGCCTTTATCCACGTTCCTTACAAGCATCCCGGCTGCCATCTTTCCCGCCAGGCTTGATATGAAATCACCTCGGGCGGACATGCGCGTTCAATCCCGCCCACGCCGCCGATGCCGCAAGTCCGGCGCTTGCGGTTGAATTCCCCGAAAGACGCAGCCATGCGCATCGGCCATGAAGCCATGTACCAAGCGCATTCATTCAGAAGCATGGTCCATCGGCGCGCGTTGTCGCGCCACCATGGCGGGGTTCAGGCGAACGCGGCATCGATCATCGCCTGCGTGCCGCGGGAAAACTCCAACGAGCAGACGAAGGGTTCATCATCGAGAAGCGCACGGTTGAAAGCCTCGATCTGCAACACGTACTGTTTCGCGGCGACGAAGCGCTCGATCGTCTCGGATCGGTCCGGTCGCACGAGATGAAGCGCAGCGGCGTCGTAACCGCCGGCATTGAAAGGCGCGGCCAGCTTGATCCAGCCGTCTTCGCCGTGAAACACCATTTCCTGGCGCAGCGCCATTCGCATTGAACAGTAGAAATCCAGGTCGAACGCATCAAAGGTCGCTTGTACGCGCGCGGCCACGTCAACGCCTCCCTCGTACTCGATCCTGGCCGTGATGGTTTCAGGCTCCTTTCCCGTGACGAAACGGGTCGTGACCGACGGATAAATTCCGATATCCAGAAGACCACCACCCCCCATGCCGGGTCGGTTGCGTATATTTTCCGGGGCGGCGGCATTGTTGTAGGTGAAAACGCCATCCACCTGCCGAAGCCGGCCGATCACCCCATCGGCCAGCATCTGCCGCACACGGAGCCATTGCGGATGATGGACGACCATCACGGCCTCGGCGACCAAAAGCCCCGTTTCATCACGCAGCGCGATCAGATCGTCGATATCCCCGGCGGTCAGCGCGATAGGCTTCTCGCACAAAACGTGCTTGCCCGCTTCAAGACATTTATGCGTCCACTCCACATGGAGATGGTTCGGCAACGGAATATAGACCGCATCGACGCCGGGATCGGCCAGCAGCGCCTCATAACCCTCGTGAATGCGCAGGTCTGGATATTGCGCCGCGAACGGTGCGGCCCTGGCCGTGTCGCGCGTGGCGAGGGCGACCAGCACGCCACGCGCCGCTTCGTGGATCGCGGGGCACAACTGCTCTCTCGCGATCTTGGCCGCCCCCAAAACACCCCAGCGCACCGGCTCATGCATCATCCGTACCCCTTTCGCGACATCGGATCATGCCTTATCTCAATCGATCCTTTCCATCAACGAGAGCACCCCTGCAAGCGGCATATGCGCCTCCAGATGCGCGGCAAGGCGATCCAGCACCGCATCGATCTGGGCATCGTAGCAAATTCCCGCCCGCGCCCCGAGATCGCGCAGATAGGCGGCGCGAAAACCATCGCTGGAAAAGACGCCATGCAAATAGGTTCCTTCGACCCGCCCGTCCGCCGACCGCGCCCCCTCGGCGCGTCCGTCGATCCGGGCGAAAGGCCGCGCGCAATCCGCGCCTTCGGTGCGCCCGATATGGATCTCGTAGCCTTTCATGTCGATGCCGGTTCCGGCATGTTGCGCCACCCTGCGGGTCAATCGCTTGTCCCGAGACATCTCCGTCACCACGTCGAGAAGGCCCAGCCCCTCGGTCTCGCCCGCCGGTCCCTCGACGCCATCGGGGTCGCGCACCATGCGCCCCAGTATCTGGTATCCCCCGCAGATGCCCAGCACCCGGCCACCACGCCGGACATGCGCCCGCAAATCCACGTCCCATCCCTGGCGCTTCAGAAAGACCAGATCGCCCCGGGTCGACTTCGATCCCGGCAGGATCACCAGATCCAGATCGCCCGGCACGGCTTCGCCCGCACCGATCATCCGCAGGTCGACATCGGGTTCCAGCTTCAGCGGATCCAGATCATCGAAATTCGCAATTCTCGAAAGCGTCAGACAGCCGATCTTCACCCGTCCGCCCCCGGTCACGGTCTTTGTCTTCAGACCCAGCGCATCCTCGGCCGGCAACTTGCGCGCCTCGGCGAACCAGGGGATCACGCCCAATCCCCGCCAACCGGTCTTTTCCGCGATCAGGCGGTAACCATCCTCGAAAAGCGCCGGATCACCGCGGAACTTGTTGATCGCAAAGCCCTTGATCAATGCGGCATCGGCATCGGCGATCACCGTTTGCGGTCCCACCATCTGTGCGATCACCCCACCCCGATCGACGTCCCCGACCAGGGCGACGGGTGTCCGAACAGCGCGGGCGAACCCCATATTGGCGATATCTCCCGCGCGCAAGTTGACCTCAGCCGGG
>JBCCVK010000030.1:0-11808 GCA_039195495.1 Pseudomonadota bacterium | reverse complement strand
GCTGGATTCCCGTCAACTGCCGGAAGAACGGCGACCTGCATGCGAACGCTCCGGGCATATCCGGCCGGACGTGCCGCGGGTGGTGACCATTCGTGACCATCGACGCCTGATATGGACCGATACCGTTCCTGCGTGCCGGGGACTTTCAAAAAGGATCGGTCAAGATGCCCGCCCGCCGCCGTCCGCACCGTCGGGCGCAATACCGTCGGGAAAGGGGATTGCCCTGCGATCAACCCACAAGCCTAGGCGATGATATCCGGCGTCAACCGATCTTCGATGAAGGCGATACGATCCTTGATCAATAATTTCCGCTTTTTCAGACGTTTGAGCGTAAGCTGATCGGCAATGGTCTTCTCTTGCAGGGCCACGACCGCTTCGTCCAGGTCGCGATGCTCTCCACGCAAGATCTTGAGTTTCGTGCGCAGCAACTCTTCATCGTTCATCTTGGGAAAGTCAATCATCGACGGCGATCGCAGGGTTGCACCATTTCTTTCGCAATCTAAGCCGTTTCGAGGCTTGCGAAAAGGGAAATGCTCTTGCGGATGGTGCCATGATATCCCATATCTCCGACAGGCCGCTCGATCGAGGGCCGGAATGCATAGTCGCTTTTCAAAGGACTTGCCCGATGACGAAACTTTCTCTGGCGTCGTATCCATTTCTGTTGGGCTTCGACCAACTGGAGCGGCTGGTGGAGCGGACCGCGAAGTCCGGAAACGAAGGTTATCCCCCGTTCAATATCGAACAGGCGTCCGAACACGCGTATCGAATTACGCTGGCCGTGGCCGGATTTCGCCAAGAAGATCTGTCAATCACCGTGGAAGACCGGCAGCTGACGATCAGAGGCCGGCAGGCCGACGACCCGAACGGCAGACTATTTCTGCATCGCGGCATCGCCGCCCGGCAATTCCAGCGCAGTTTCGTGCTGGCCGATGGGGTCGAGGTCACCGGTGCGTCGATGGAAAATGGCCTTTTGCATGTGGATCTGAAGCGGGCGGCACCCGAAACGGTGGTGCAGACGATTCAGATCTCGAATGCCAATTGAAAAGGGGGAAGGCGGATGAACGAGAAATACGATTTGAACCTGGGTGATGGCGCCCGCATCGTTTACGTGCGTGCCGTCAAAGTGAACGATCTGCCCAGAGAGGTCCAAGCCGAAGCCCATGGGGCAGAGGAACTTTATGCGGTACATGCCGCCACCGGTGAGCGGTTGGCCCTGGTGCGCGACCGGCGATTGGCCTTTATTCTAGCGCGTCAGAATGATCTTTCTCCGGTGGCGGTTCATTGATCCCATCGCTTTCGCCTTGGGGTTTCGTAACGGGACCGCTCTTCGGCACGGCGTAAGTTCTCTTCCATCGTCCGAGGGCCGTGTCCGGTGGGCCGGCTGGCATGGCGATGCTTGGGCCGGCTGAAGCGAAGCGTCAAGAGAACTCGAGGATGCGGAACCGCGGCGGTTCCGCCTGGACGTCGTGGACCAATCAACATGGATCGGGATGTCGTGGTTCGGAGCCCCGACGAGGTCTCGAGCCCGGTCCAGCGCCCATTCTATTCGACACGCATTGTCGGGGTCATGTGATTCGCTTTTTCAGTTCGACCTTGCGCACCTTTCCCGCGGCGGTACGTGGAAATTCCTCAACCACGAGAAAACGCTTCGGCACCTTGTAGGATGCAAGATGCGCTCTGCACCATTGCCGCAGATCATCCGTATCGATCTCATGGCCGGGGCGCGGCAGCAGAAAAGCCGCGCCCACCTCGCCCCATCGGTCGTCGGTCATGCCAGTCACTGCGGTTTCGAGAACGGCGGGATGGTTGTTTAGGATTCTTTCGACCTCGGCAGGATAGACATTCTCGCCGCCTGATATGTACATGTCCTTGATACGGTCCACGATATAGACATATCCATCCGCGTCACGGCGCCCGACATCCCCCGATTTCAGCCAGCCATCCGCCGTGAATGCCCTTGCCGTCGCCTCGGGATTCTCGAAATAGCCGGGCGTGATCGCCGGGCCGCGCATCCATATTTCGCCTTCACCGGACTGTCCGTCCGGCACACCGTCAAGGCATGCCTCGGTCAGCATCTGCGCCCGTCCGACCGATCCGATCTTTGAGATGGCGTTGGCCCGATCCATCAGGAATGCCGTCGGACCCGTTTCGGTCATGCCGTAGCCGTTGCAGATCAAGGAGCCGCGCTCGGCAAAGAAGCGAATTAGGGGTTCGGGCAGCGGTGCGCCACCGCAGGCCATACGGACGTGGCCCCAATCGACGTCGTCGATCCGCTCATGCAGGCTGAAAGCCTGGAAGATCGCCGGCACGCCGAAGAACTGCGTGACCTTTCCTGCTTCGATCAGATCGAAAAGCCCGTCCGGTTCGAATCTCGGCAGGATGGTTGACGTTCCTCCGAACAGAAAAATCGGCAGCGTATAAAGATTGATTCCAGAAGTATGAAAAAGCGGCAGAAAGTTGACGCTGGTATCCTTCGACGTCAAATCGATCGCTTGGCTGACATTCACCGCGTTCGACCAGCACATACGCGCCGTCTGGACCACGGCCTTCGGCAGACCCGTCGTGCCCGACGTGAACAGCAAGTACCAGGGCGCGGTCGCATCGATACCGCCGCCATTTCTACCCGGCTGCGTCAGCAGATCGTTCAGTCCGACCTCGTCCGTCTCCGCCACGCCCATGGCGATGGATTTCAGGGAAAATCGCGCCGCGAGGTCGCGCCCGACTGAGGCGTTGTGATCATCGAACAGGATCGCCGAAATCCCGACGCTTTGCAGAACGTCGGAAAGCTCGGGCACGGGCTGGCGCCAGTTCAGCGGCGCCATAATGATGCCCGTTTTCTGACAGGCGAAAAGCGTGATAAAGAATTCCGGGCAGTTCAGACACAAAACGGCGAGGCGATCGCCCTTGCCCAATCCGAGTTCTCCGAAGCCGGCGGCGAGGCCGTTTGCGG
This sequence comes from Pseudomonadota bacterium, assembly GCA_039195495.1. GTDB lineage: Bacteria > Pseudomonadota > Alphaproteobacteria > Rhodobacterales > Rhodobacteraceae > JBCCVK01. Next base: position 8,858 of record JBCCVK010000030.1, on the reverse strand, counting down.
CCCGGTTGATCTGGGCATAACTCCATGTCCGGTCGGTGGTTTTGAAGGCGACTGTATCCGGTGTCAGCGCGGCGCGTTTGGCGGCCATATCCGAGACAAGGTCAAACATTCCCCATCGCTCATTTTTTCGGGCCAGAAACCGGGATCGCAACGGGATGGCCGACCCGATCCGGCCGCAGTGGCGGAACGTGACCCGTCCGTGTCCATCCCTGCTTCGTATCATGTGCCCGTCGATACAATACGAATATGTTTCAGTATCATCGATCGTCTGCAAGGTCGAATCCTCAAAATGCCGCCGCGGGGGGCGGGATGCCCCGTCGTTCCAGCACCAGCGATCGGCCTGCGCCAGCATCTTCAAGACCCCTCGTCCGATACGCTCGTGCAAGACGAGCCTGTCTGGACCGGCGGGGCGCGATACGTTAACGATCCGGAAGAGCGATGGCTCGACGGCGGTCGGGCTGCCCGGGGGGGGCCGTGAAACAGGCATTCATTTTCGATGTGTTCGGAACGCTGGTTGACTGGCGCATGGGTGTGGCGGCCGTGGCCGGGCGTTTCTTTTCGGAACGAAAGGTGACGGTCGATCCCTATGCGTTCGCCGTGTTTTGGCGTTCGCGTTATCAGCCGGCCATGGACCGCATCAGAACCGGCCGGCGCAGCTACGTGGCTCTCGACCGGCTTCATCGGGAGAATCTGGACGAAACGATAACGCATTTCGATCTTGACGCTGTTTTTGACACCGCCGCCCGTGACGCGTTCAATCATGCGTGGGAGCAACTGCCCGCCTGGCCCGATGTGCTGCCGGGACTCGAAGCTTTGCGACCATACGGTCTTTTGGCGCCCTGTTCGAACGGCTCGATCGCCCTCATGTCCCGTCTCGCCCGGTTCACCGGCATCGAATGGGATGCGATTGTCGGTGCGGACATCGCGCAGGACTACAAGCCGGAAGCGCGTGTCTATCTTGCCTCTTGCGCAGCTCTGGGATTGCCGCCCGAGTGCGTGACGATGGTTGCGGCCCATAACGACGACCTTACCGCTGCCAGACAAGCCGGTTTGAAAACCGCCTTCATCCCCCGTCCGATGGAGCACGGCGGGCGCCGGAGCACGGATGCGGAACCGACCGAGGATTGGGACTTTGTTGTAGATCGCATCGGCGGACTGGCGGTCCGCCACGGTCCCGCGACCGTCTCGGCCCGACGGCCGTAGGAAATTTCCTTTCCACGATGCCGTGTCGGACCAAGGCGCTTTGATGGCATGCACGCGCCGGCTGGACGTTGCCGCCGCTTCCGGTCGGGCTTGCCTTCACGGTCGGGGTCCGGGGGGCATAATGGGCCGGGTCGTGCCCCGGGCACCCGTGACCATGCTCATGCAGTCGGCATCTCCTTCGGAAGAATGGCGCCGTGGTATCTTATGACGCGCACGGCCAGGCCGTGCCCGGCCTGAAGCGCGTTCATTTCGGACATGCCGGTCAGATGAGCGGCCAGATAGCCGCCGTTGAAACTGTCGCCGGCGGCTGTCGTATCGACAATGCCCGAGACAACCGGAAGAGCCTCTATTTCAACGCCTGAAAGCGATCGCGGTCCGGAGGCGCCCCGCTTCAAGGCGCCGTGGCGCGCGCCCCATCGAAGCAGCCGCTCGATGACCGCGTCTTCACTGAGATCGCCGAAAATCGCCTGTTCATCGTCGAGCGATGGCAGAGCGATGTCGGTCTGACGCCAATAGCTTTCGATCCATCGCTGCGCGGTGATGCGATCTTCCCAAAGCCGTGGACGGTAATTGCTGTCAAAGGCCACGCGCAATTCCGAACGCCGCCGCCGCCGCGTTATCCAGTCGAGCAATGCCGCCCGTGCCCGCGATGACAGAATCGCAAGCGTGATCGCGGATAGATACATGACCTCGGTTCCATCCAGGATCTCCAGATCGGCCTCTTCGCCCTTCTGGAACATGGTCCGGGCGGCGGAAGTTTCACGCCAATAGGTGAAACTGCGCTCACCCCGTGCGTCCGTTGAGATCGCATAAAGTCCCGGTCCACGGTCCGGCGTGATGCCGATACGCGACGAGCCGACATCTTCATCTTCGATGAAGCCGATGATTCTTTTGGACAAAGCGTCGGTGCCGACACGCGTGACGTAATCCACCGCCAGGTCGGGCGCCGCCCGTTTCAAGTAGACCGCCGTATTCAACGTGTCGCCGGCGATGCCGATACCGGCGAGATCCGGCGTCTCGTCGCGCAGGGACAATTCGATCATCGCCTCGCCGATGCAGGCAACCGTCACTGTCATTGCATTACCTCGCGCTGTTCTTTCTATCCCGGATGTTCGGCCCGAGGATCGTGACAGTCCCTGCGCCGACAGGCGTCGCGCTATCCGAGACGACGTCGGCGATCACATGGTCGGGGCTCGTAAGATGGATCATGACGAAATGGGCATATGGCATGAGAATGTCGGTCGCAGCCGGGGCATGGACGCATATGCCGGCGGCTCATATACGGCTCTCCAGGGGGCCAGGGCGCGCGCCGGCATCCTGTCCGGTCGTGCCATCGGTGCGGAAGACGTGACCGTCACGGCGACGGTCGGCCATTTCGCGCAAGTGTCGATGACGGAAAGCCGCATAGTCCCCCCGGACTTGGATCGGTTCCGATCGGTCGCCGCGCTCATGCCGCTCATGGATCAGGCATCTTTCCGAGCGGCGAAGAAGTCCACCATCTGGGGGACCAGATGTTCGGCGAAACCACCGTCGCGGGCTTCGGCCAATGCGGCGAGCGTGCCTTTCGAGACGATTGGATCAAGCCCGGTCTCTTGGATCATACGTTCATAGTATCCTACGTCCTTGGCGGCGTTCTTGATCGTGAAGGCCAGCCGCTTCGGATCGCCGTCGACGGCGTAGGACGTGATGAAATCCATCATATTCGAGTGTAGCGGACCTGCCGACATCACGTCATAGAGCGCCCGGCGCCCGATCTTCGCGACATCCGCCATGGCGAACGCCTCGGCCATGGCCGAGGCCGTGGTCATGGCGAAGAAGTTGTTGATCAGCTTGATCGTGTGCCCCGACCCGAGCGTGCCTAGATGAAAAATGTTCTCGCCCAAATCGTCGAGTATGGGCTTGATCCGGTCGTAAGCCATCTTGTCGCCCGAGCACATAATGTTCAATTTCCCCTCTCGCCCGTGACTTGGCGTCCGACCCAGGGGCGCATCCATGTAAATGCTTCCGATGGCGGCGACCTCGTCACCCAGAGCGCGGGTCGAAGCGGGCAGGGACGTACCGAAATCGATCACCACCGTGCCGGATTTGAGACCTGCGATCACGCCGTCGGGGCCGCGCATCCGGGCTTCCACGCTGGCGGAGGTATCCATGCAAAGCATGACGATGTCCGAAGCGGCCGCAACGTCGCGTGCCGTGCCGACCTCGCGTGCGCCCCGTGCAACGGCGGCATCGACGTTCGGGCGGGCGCGGTTTGCCATGATCGTCATGGGATAGCCTAGATCCAAGAGCCGCTGCACCATAGCGCTGCCCATAAGGCCAAGACCGATAAATCCGATTGCCGATTTGGTCATAATATCACTCCTCTTGCGGCGCTTCGGCCAAAGTCGCGTGCCTTCGGCCTTTTGGGATCGTCGTGGATGCGCGGGTGAAAGGCGCGGTTCCGATGCCGTTCCACGCTTGTCCCGTGGCGTGCCGGTCGCGTGGTCGGACCCGGGGCATGTGGCCCGTGCGCCGGATCGGGCCGCCGATCGGATCCGCCGGCATGAACCCGACGAAGGCGCGGAAGCGTCTCTTGGGGATCGACCCCGCCGCCGCCGACGTGTCGTCTTCGAACCAGATCCTCTCGGGTCGGGCGGCAGGCGATGTTCCGGCATCGAATGGTGGCGTTCGTCGTGATCTTCGGTCCGCATGCGAACGAAGGGCTTTGGGCATCCTGATCATTCGGGCCACAAAAGGCAAAGCAGGGCCAGGACGTGATGCGACCCGAGAAGGATGCCGGAACAGATTGCGACGCTCCCGCCCGCCATATGGCAGAAAAGACCGAAGCCGCTGGCAAGGGCGGGATTTGCGGCATGCGCCGCTGGGGGAAGCGGGGTCCGGACGGGCGTGCGGACCGCATCGGACGTCCCGGAATTGCGGGCCGAAATCCCCGGTGCCAGGGGCTTCGGTCACGATGAATTCAAGCTTCCCGTTCACAAGATCGCACATGATTCCGAAGGCTCTCGCAAGGTGGCCACGGCCGACGAGCCCGTCGATTGGACCGGTGCGCAGCACATTGATCATACGGCCTTGCGATCCATCATCTGTCTTTCGATTTCAAGGGCGGCGCCCAAAGCGGCTTGACCGTCCTGGAGTGTCACATGCGGTGCCGCGCCATCGATCACGTCGAGGAAATGGTCGAGTTGAATGGCCAAGGCGTTCGTTCTCTCCACGGGATCGGGCGCCGCGGTCGCGGGCTTGTCCCATCCGGTCCCGTGCCACCATGTCAGCGAGGGAAATGAGACACCGCCGTCGGTTCCGGCGATGAACAGCATATCCTCACCGGTGGCCCCGATATGGGGGTTCTCCCCCGTGCCGGCCTCGAAGCTCCAGGGGCTGGGGGCGGTATCGGCAAAGGCGATCGTGGCGGTCACGCCGCCGGCGAAGGCCAGTGCGATCGCACCGCTTTCGGTTCGGCCCGCCTGGCGGACAAGGGCGCCGGGCAGGGCGGCGACCCGCGTGATCTCGCCGAACAGCATCCGCAAAAGGTCAAGATCATGGACCAGATTGATAAGAACCGGCGACCCGTCGATCGTGCGCCAGCTTTGCTGGAAATAATCATCGGGTTTCTTCACCGCCCACAGCAGATTCGCGATGACGGGGCGACCGATACGACCCGCTTCAAGACCGTCGCGAAGGGCGCGGACGCAAGTATGATAGCGGCGGTGATGACCGATCAGCACCGGGACGTCGCGCACTGCTTCGATCAGGGCATTCGCCGATGCCAGCGTATGGGCGACCGGTTTCTCGACCAGCAATGGCCAGCCGCGTGCGGCGGCGATGGCGGCCCCTTCGGCGTGAAGCGGCGTGGGCGTCGCCAGTATCAGACCGTCGACGGGCATGTCTATCGCGTGGATCGTGGCGAAGCTTGGCGCGGGGATTTCCCGAAGCACCTCCGATGCGGGATCGATCACGGCTGCCAGCTCTGCGCCGGGATGCGCCATGACATTCTGCGCGTGACGCTTGCCGACGGTTCCCAAACCCGCCACCGCGATCCGCTTCACATTACCGCTCCGATTTGCCAGGGGACAAATTCGTAATCGCCAAGCCCCTGTTTTTCGGATTTGGTTTTCTCGCCCGAGGCAACCCGCAGAAACGTCTGATAGATTTCACGCCCTTTCTCCTCAAGGGACACGCCTTCGGTCAGTACGGTACCCGCATCGATATCCATATCGTCTGCCATGCGGGCGTACATTTCGGAATGTGTCGCTATCTTGATCGTAGGTGCGGGTTTCGAACCAAAAGCAGAGCCGCGCCCGGTGGTGAAGCTGACAAGGTTGCATCCTCCCGCGATCTGCCCGGTGACCGAGACCGGATCGTAGCCGGGACTGTCCATGAAGGTAAGCCCTTTGGCGCGTATTTTCTCGGCGTATTTGTAGACCTCTTTCAAAGGGGCGGTGCCGCCCTTGGCCGCGGCGCCCAGGGATTTTTCGAGGATCGTGGTCAACCCGCCCCTTTTGTTGCCGGGCGAGGGGTTGTTGTCCATCGATCCTTTGTTGCGGCGGGTGTAGTCCTTCCACCACTCGATCAAATCCAGCAAACGTCTGCCGGTCTCTTGGTCGACCGCTCTACGCGTCAGCAGATGTTCGGCCCCGTAGATCTCGGGTGTTTCGGACAGGACCCCGGTGCCGCCTTGAGCGACCAGCAGATCACAGGCATAACCCAAGGCCTGATTGGCGGTTATACCGGACCAGGCATCGGAGCCGCCGCATTGCAAGGCGACGGTCAGTTCGGATACCGGACAGGTCGATCGGACCGCCAGATTCGCCAATGGCAGCATCGCGCGGATTTTTTCGATACCCGTTTCCACCGTCCGTCGCAGGCCCGCCACCGATTGGATGTTCATCGTCTGGAACAGGGGCGTGCGCTTCAGACCATGCGCTTCGAGCAACCAGTCGATCTGATTCATCTCGCAGCCAAGGCCAACCATCAGCACGCCGGCATGGTTGGGATGGCTTGCATATCCCCACATGACGCGCTGAAGCGCCTCGAATCCTTCGCCGTCGCCGGCCATGCCGCACCCCGTGCCGTGCACGAAAGCGGCGATCCCGTCGACATTGGGATATTCCGCCAGTTCTTCGGGTCCGAAAGCGTCGGCGATCATCCGTGCGGCAGTGGCCGAACAATTCACGGAGGTGACGATGGCGATGAAGTTGCGTGTGCCCACGGTGCCGTTGTCGCGACGGAAGCCCTTGAACGTGTCGTGCGCCGCCCGTGCCGTCGTATGCCGCTCGATGCCGAACTCATAGCCGCGATCGATGGTCCGAAACGCCACGTTATGCGTATGGACGTGATCGCCGGGCGCGATGGCCTTCGCGGCATAACCGATCAACTGGCCGTATTTGCATACGGGCGCGTCTTTTTGCATCGCCTGCGTGGCAATCTTGTGGCCTATGGGAATCGGCGTCGTGGTCATGGCGTTTTCGATCCTGACGCCTGCCGCCAGTGCATGGGTGGCGATCACGACGGTATCGCTTGGGTGCAGTCTGATGAAATCCATTGATCCTCTCAAACGGCTGACGCGACGCGTCCGAAGACTGGAAGACGATACGCGACGCGGCGGGCGGAATGTGACGGCCGTCGCTTCCAGCCGGTGCTTCGCCAGCGATCGATCGGGGGATTTGCAAGCCGGTTTGCTGCGATGCTTGCTCGGCGACGGCCCCGTTCTGGCAGTGGCCGGGCGCCGTCGGGCCGGGTTGCGTCTCCGGCGCCCATGGGGCGGAACGCCCCCGAGGACGACGTGGTCGTGAGAACCGAAATCTCATCCGGATCGAAAACGGCGCTCCAATCGTTCGTGAACATCAAAATGCTTCCTAAAGCAGTATCTCGACAATCGGGGGCCAGATCAGCAGCACGCTCAGGGCGAGAAGCTGAATACCGATAAACGGCAGGAAACCCTTGAAGATATCCGTCAACGAAATGTGCGGCGGGGCCACCGACTTCAAGTAGAAGGCGGCGGGGCCAAATGGCGGGGAGAGAAAACTCACCTGCATGTTCATGCAAAAGACCACTCCGAACCAGATTGCCACGAAACGCGGCTCAAGCTGCCCGATCAGACCGATTTCCTCGATCGGCAGACGTTGAACGATGGGAAGGAAGACGGGGATGATCAGCAGCACGATCCCGACCCAGTCCATGAACGCCCCCATGAAAAGCAGGATCAGCATCATGATCAGAATGACGCCCATGGTCGGCAACTCCGACCCGACGATGAAATCGGCGACATAGACCGGCCCGCCCGCGATGGTATAGGCCCCCGCCAGCGTGGCCGCCCCGATGGTGACCCAGATGATGGTTCCAGTGGATTTCAAGGTTCGCATGAGGCTGTCCCAGACCAGCTCCAACGAGGCTTCGCCACGGAAGATGGCAAGGATGAGAACCGCGACGGCCCCCATGCCGGCGGCTTCGGTTATGCCCGTGATACCGCCGTAGATCGATCCGAGCACCACGCCGATCACGATGATGGGCGGAACGAGGCCCTTGCCCATCGACCATCCAAGCGCTGTCCGTTGCCGTCCGAAGACGAAAAAGATCAAGAGGAGCGCGGCGATCACCGCGCCTGCGAACCATGGCAGATAATCGGCCGTGCCGTAAGCGATGGGATCCGCCGTGTTCGCGGCGTTCTGTCCAGACAGTTCGAAGAAGGCGGCCCGCAGAAACAACACCGTGGAAAAGCCGGCGACCAGAACCGACAGGAATGCGCCGAACAGCATCCGTTTCTCCGGCCCCTGCGGCTCTCCTTCGATCGGGGCGGGAAGCGGGGCATGATCGGGATTCATCTGGGTCCGGATGACAATGTAGACGATGATCAGACTTGCCAGCATGAAACCCGGGATGAACGCCGCCGTGAATAATGCCTTGATCGAGGTTTCCGTGATCAAACCGTATATGATCAGCACGATGGAGGGTGGAATCATCGTTCCGAGCGAGCCGGAAGCGCAGATCGTCCCGATGGCGAGGTTCTGATTGTATCCCAACCGCAGCATCTGGGGCAGGGCGATCAGGCCAAGCAGCACGACCTCCCCTCCGATGATACCCGACATCGCCGCCATGATCACGGCCATGATGGATGTGACGATCGCGATGCCGCCACGGGTGCGATTCAACCAGACATTCAGCGACGAATACATGTCCCTGGCGATGCCCGACCGCTCCAGCAGCGACGCCATGAAGATAAAGAGCGGGATGGATATGAGCACATAGTCGGTCAGCAGCCCGTATATCTTCTGCGCCAGAATGTTCAGTGGTCCGCTGCCCGGTCTGCCGGTCAGGATCCCGTCGCCGAAGGACAACGGATCGCTGAGCAATTGGGGCTCGAACTTCATCACCAGAACGAGTACGGCAAGAATGGCGGAAGCCATGCCGAGCGGCATGCCGATCGCCAGCAAAACCATGAGACCCAGCAGCAGGATCAGGGAAATGGTGCCGATGTCCATTATTCAGATCCTGCGGCGCGTTTGAGAGTGTCCAATTCGTCCCGATCGATTTCGGCGGCGGAACGAAGTTCCGGTTCGGCATTCCAATCCGAAATCAGATTGATGACCGATTGGATCGCGACCATCGCCACCACGAACAGAACCATTGGTTTCAGCGTTGCGGGGATCGGCGGATCGAAG
>JBCCVK010000029.1:0-11858 GCA_039195495.1 Pseudomonadota bacterium | reverse complement strand
TTTTGCCCGGCAACAACGAGTGGCCCATATTGCTCTAGCGCAAGATATAGCTCTTCAAAAGTTTCGTATGGTCGTTGAACTCGAAATCCATCGTTAAGTGCCTGCTCCCTGAGCGACTCGCCCTTAGGAGCCCAATGGGTCATTTCCAGATCAGGTATAGCCTCAAACGCTTGGAATAGTTCTTTCTCAGCCAATCTGGACAACCTTCGTTGGGGTTTCACAAACATATGCATTCCAACGCGCCATTAAGACACGTCGCCGATCAAGTAGATCGGTTCTGTTATAGGCATGCTCGACTTCCGAGCCTATGCGATGTGCAAGGCTCATTTCTGCCACTTCTCTTGGGGCATTCGCAACCTCAGAGGCCCAATCCCGGAATGTGCTGCGGAAACCGTGGACGGTCACGCCCTCAATCGTCATCCGCCGTAAAAGCATCAACATCGCCATGTTGGACAAGGGCCGGTGCCGTTTCTGGCCTTCGAAAACATACTCTGACTGGATCGTTTTGAGCGGTTGGATAAGCGCCATCATTTCTTCGGTCAGCGGCACTCGATGCTCTTCGCCAGACTTCATCCGGTCCGCTGGCACCATCCAGACGCGCGCCTCAAAATCGAACTCGTCCCACTTCGCGCCCAGCACCTCCCCCGTGCGACTGGCAGTAAGGCAGGTGAACATCAACGCCTTTGCTGCCATAGCCGACCGTCCAGCCAAATCGGCATAGAAAGCAGGCACGTTGCGCCAGTGCATTGCGTCGTGATGCTTCGGCTTAGCCTTCACTTTAGGAAGAACGCCGCCATCCTTAATCGCTGTCACCGGATTCTCACTTTCGCGGAAGCCTTTGGACCGCGCCACGTCCAGCACTATCTTAATTCGCTGCGCCAGACGCCGAGCGGTCTCGGGCTTTTCTGTCCAAACCGGCGATAGGCAAGACAGGACCTCGGGCTGGTTAATTGCATTAACCGGTAAACGCCCAATTTTTGGGAAGGCATAGTCACGGAGCGTGTTAATCCACTGCGCCCCGTGCTTCTCGTTCTTCCATGTAGGCAAACGCTCGATATGAACCTGCCGAGCAACCTCCTCGAAGGTCGGGATTTCCTTCGCGGCATTGAAGCGCGGGTTCAGCCCTTGTTTCGCCATTCGCCGATACTCAAGCGCGCGCGAACGGGCATCCTGTAAGGGCACGACGTCCGCGCCACCCAGCCCGAAATCGGTTCTCAGCGGCTTGCCCTGCCGGTTCTTGTGGCCCTTCACGGTCACGCGCACGATCCAGCGCCGCGCGCCGGAGGGGTCTACGACAAGGTAAAGACTGTTCCCGTCACCGTGCCGCCCCGGCCCCAGAGTCTCAACGAGTCGCTTAGTCAATTTTCCGGAGATCATGTCGCGCTCCATCCATACCACGCTTCATACCACACAACGGGTGCGACTGAATGTAATCGAACAGAACCGGATAGCAAGGATTGGAGCGGAATAACTCTTATTTTTGGGAAGTTTTACCATCTGCCGAAAGCGGTCAAAATCAAAAAATAAGGTAGGGTGGCGGAGACGAAGGGATTCGAACCCTCGAGACGGTTTCCCGCCTACTCCCTTAGCAGGGGAGCGCCTTCGACCACTCGGCCACGTCTCCGCCTCCGTTCCTATGGCTCAAAGCCCTTAACCACAAGGCTTTTCTCGCACGTTCTGTTTTGTTCCGGATATCACAATAAAAAATGCGTGTAACTTTATGTTGGGACGCGTTTCCCAATTACACGCGGCAACCGTGCAAAATCCGTGCATAGAGGGGCCGGGATGTTCCCGGCCCGTTCCAGATCACAAGAGAAGATCGGCCACGGCGCCCTTGAGATCGGCAATCGATCCCCGGTTGCAGAGCGTCAAGTCAGGTTCGAAATAGAGCAACTCGGAGACGTGACCTCCGGAGATTCCGCCGCGGCCCGTGATCCGGACCGTCACACCGCCGGCGGCGCGAATGGCGCGGGCTTCATTCGCGAAGCGCACGTCATCGATCACGACATGTGAAACCCCCGCGGCCCGCGCCGCTTCGACGCCGGCGAGCGCGAGATCGACCCAGAAGCCCGGAGACATGCAGGACCGGCCCCATTCCGTACCAAGGGTCTGCATGGCATGGCGCGGCGTCTGGCCGGCGAGGAGCTCGGTCGGCGTTTCCTTGAGGTCACCCTCGATCATCCGCTCGATCGTTTCGGAAGAGGCGCCGGCCGAGAACAGGATCGATCGAAGCGCATCTTTCAGCGGTCCGGCGAACTTGCGCCGCTCGAACCCTTCACGGACGAGCATCTCCGCGACGGTTGACTTGCCCGACCCCGCGAGACCGCAAAGACCGACAAGAGTCGGACGACCGCAGCGACGGCCGTCGCTCCACTCACTCAAACTCATAGAAGCTGATCCTTCCCCTCATCGTGCTCAATGGCGTCGGCGAGGTGGCCGGGATCAATCCACTCAAGAAAGCGGCCGAGTTGCTTCCATCCCCACGCGTTCGCATGCTTGGCGCAGCGCGAGGAGATCGTTTCGTCGGGATCACCAAAGAGGATCGCGTTCCCAAGCTGATCGACGGCGATCAGAAGGTTCCAGATGTAGCGGCGGAGAAAGGTTGTTGGTTTCATCGTGAACTCCAGTGATTGAAAAGCCGGCGGAGCGCGTAGCTCCGCGCGAACGAAACGAAGGTGAAGAGAATGGTCGCGGCGCCGGCCTGGCCGACCGAGATCGTCACACCGACGAGCGGCAAAACGATCAGATTGGCGGCAAAGGCGACGGCAATCCCGACAAGGATATTGACGAGGGCCTCTATGGCAGAGGCGCGCCGAGACTGGCTCACGCGCGCCACCTTCCACGGTCGCCTTGCGTGACGATCGTGCGCTTGCCGTTCGGATAGGTGACGACATGCGCGCGGCGCCAAGAGCCCGGGCCGGTGTTATAACCCTGATCCAGAGCGCCGGTGATGCCGGCGACATAGACGCCGTCATGGATTTCCGGCGCGTGGGTATGACCGATCGTGATCCGGCGCGACATACGAGAGAAGCTCGTCGCAGAGCCGCGGCCGCCGTTCGGTCCTTCGTCGCCGTGAAGACCGCATTCGATCCCGCCGCCCCCGGTGTCCTGACAGATCGGAAACGTCCCGCCGCGCGGAACAAATCCGATCCCCTCTAAACGACGTGGATCAGCATCGCGGAGCGCCCATCGAAACAGATCGAAATCCTCGTCTTCGGATTTAAGCGCTTCGTAAAAGGCGAGGTTACAACGGTGCCAGTATGCGACGTTTTCAACGTCTGACCTGTCGGTCGGGCGTTTTGCCCATTGCAACAACCGGTCGTCGTGGTTCGAGTAGATCACAACGGGCTGACAGAAATCGCGCTCGATTTCCCGGAGCGTTTGCGCGCCGGCGGCGATCTGGCCCTCCATTCCGGATTGACCTGTGGCGACCATTTTTGCGCGATGAAACGGATCACCTTCAACGTGACGCGAATGCGCCTCGATCGCTACAAGATCGTGAATGAAGGCATATCTCGGACGGAGCGCTTCGACGAGGGAGTCGGCCGTATGCCCCCAAAGAGCCGCAGCGACGAGGTCCTCAACCGTCGGAACGTGTAGGTCTCCGAACGTGATGGCTTCAACCCGGTGACCGCGAGAAACGCGCCCGTCGCGAACCACGATATCGAGGTCCTGAAAGGCGCCGTCGGCAGTCGCAGAGATTTGACGACACCACGCCGACCCGCTCACATCCACCTCGACGACGGTCGCGCCGAGGATATGGTGAAACGCCGCCTTCCGCCCGGCCTTCTTATCGACATAGTTCGGAACCGTGACGGCGCCGGTTGTCATGAGAGACGGAACCCGATCACCGCGCGGCGCCGGCGCTGTTTGATATGCGAGTTTCGCGTGCGGGAAGATCGCGTCCCGGCCGCGCGAGTAAGAGAGAAGCCCGGAGAGAGGACGGGCGGCGGTCGGAAGCGTGTTCATCTCAGCGCAGAACAGCACCGGTCCGAGCTCGATCGGATCAAAGCGAAGGAACGGCCGAACTTCTTTGCGGAACGTCCCGGTCAAGGTCAGGCGGTCCGTGTGACGGATTTGTTGATAGGTGAATCCGCCGACGAGGAGCTCGGCGCCGATCGCCGTCGCATACGCATTGAGGTTGCTCCAGAACTTCGGATGCACGTCCGTATCGTCCTGGGCCGAGGTCACGAGCCAGCGGCGCACCTCTCCGGAGCGAATTTGCCCGGGCGCGACGCCGGCCGGCGCGTAGAGGCTCCAGTCCGGGAGAAAGTGGTCCTTCCCTTTGGCGGCGTTGCGCTCTTGCTTGCGCACGAAACCGTTGACCGAATTTCGGTTCTCTTCGTGACCCGCCTCCGTCAAAGCGCGCGCGGCTTCTGACATGGCCGATCCGCGACCCGTTCCGATCGGCGCGCCTTTTGGCGCGAAGCCGGCGCGCAGAGCTTTTTCGATCGCATCCTTGATGCGTTGCGCCCGTTCGGGCGCCATCGGTTGAAACTTCATTTCAAGCCTCTTCAGAGAGCGCGGGATTGTCGTCGAGGACGGCGAAGTCAATCAGAGAGGACGGCTCCGGGTCAGGTGGATCAGGAAGCTCGTCGAGGCTTGGCGTCGCAATGTCGTCAAGATCGATCGGCTCAGGATCGCGAGCGGCGATCTCCGCGCGGACAGAGGCCGTACCGGCGCGCCATTGCGCGAGGTCGCTCATCGTCCGGGCGACGCTGGCATCGCGGTTTTTCGCGATCTCACGGGCGCCAAAGTAAAAGGACACGATCGCGCCGAGGAGCCACCACATCGGCTCCGGCACAAGCGACAGGGTCGAAATCCGAACCGCGAACGCATCCGGATCAGCCATCGCGAACACGAAAAGCCCGATCGTTCCGAACGCCATTGCCGGGCGCGGAAGACGGTTCAACCCGTCCACGATCCGATTGAAGAACCCGGCGCCGGACTTTTCGGCTGCAAGTTGCTCAAGCGCTGCGATGAAACGATCATGCTCGCGGCCTGCCGAGGCTTCCGCATTCGGCCGGAAGACCTCGATCGTGTCCTTCACAGCACCGCCTGAGAACGCCCCGAAGAGCCTTCCGAAGAAACCATTTACCATCTGGAAACCCTCGCTCTGTGTTGTGCCGCCGAGAGATGAAAGCGCGGCGAAATGAACTCCTCGGCGCGGGTGATCCAACCGCCCTTGCCGCCGTCGCGACGGCGCGCGAACTTCCGGGAGGCCGGGCGACGATCGCCGATCCGGTAGTAATAGTTCCTCCGGGCAATCCCGTAGGAATCGGCCAGCCATCGGCCGCCAAAGCGGCGCGCGATCGCCTCGGCAACGCCGGCGGTCCGCGGACCGATCGCGCCATCGATCGCGAGCGGGTGACCAACGCCGTGCTTCCGCGCGATATGAGTGAGAAGCCGTTGCAAAAGCTTCGCCGCGTTCCGGCCGGCATTCACATTCATGTCGTAAACGGTCGCCTGGAGCTCCTCCGGCAAAAGATGGATGTTCGCCGCGCGGTAATAGTGGCGCTCGAAGATTTCCGCCGCCTGCGCGGCCGTCAAAAGTTTGACATCGGCGATATCCACGTCGCCGTCTCCGTCGAGATCGATCCCGAGCCGGCGCATCGTGCCGATGGTCACGCCGAAATTCGTTGCCCCTCCCGGGTCGTCCGGATCGTTGACATACCCACCTTCTCGGCGGACGATTTCTTCAGTGATTTCGCGAACGGATTTCATGTCGTTACCTCACAAAAAAGCCCGGGCTCAGCCCGGGCGGTTTGACGGTTCAAAAAAGAGGGATCAGGCCGAGGTCGCGGCCCGAGGATTTACCGGCTTTCGAGGCGTGCGATCGCGTCGCGGATTGCCTGGATGTTTGAAAGCAAGTTCGTGTAGCGTTCGTCGGAGCGCGCCGCTTGGTTTTCGAGAACACGGACGCGGGCCTCGATCGCGATGCGGATCGTCTTTGCATCTGCGGCGGCGGCGTCGATCCGAGAAATGTCGGATTTCATGACCGCCCAAGAGCCGGCGAGACCAACAACGATCAGGACGATCTGAACGAGATTCCCGAAGGAGATTGTCCGGGTGAAGATCGGCTTCGGGGGAAGATCAGCCATTTACATAAACTCCAAGCTCTTCGCCAATACCGAGGGACAGCGCGAGACTTTCAGCATCAGCCATCGCCGACAGTAAGATCGGCTCAAACTTGTGCGGGTCGGGTTCGGCGCGGATTTCGGCCGCCACCTTACGGCGAAGGCCGGCAATCGCGGCGGCGACCTGGCGAAAGATTGCGGCCGTCGCAACGATGTGTGTCGCAAGCTCGTCGAGGCTCTCCCCGGTTATACTTGCTTCCGCCGCGAGGAGATCGGTTTGCGGCGGCGTCGCCTCGCCGGCGAGGTGCGCCTCGGCCGCGGCTTCCTTCACCGGCCAAGAGAGCCGTTCCGCGGGCGGCGCATGCTCGATCAGCGGCGCAACGAACTGATCGGCGAACTCCGCCATTGCGCGGATTGCGCCCTCCGGCGTTGCATACTTTGGGAGCTCTTCCGGTTTCGGGGGCGCAACATAAGGGGCGATATCCCCAAGAACACCAGAGACGGCGATGTCATGAAGGACGCTCCCCGGTTCGAGGTATTGATATCCATCGTCGGAAACGCGTTGCGCAGAAATGCCGCCGAGATCGTTGACATATTTCAAGTTTTTCAGGGTCATAATAGATTCCATTCGATCATTTTTGGGATGATGGGGTCAATCGCCAGACTGACATCCGCGTCCGAAACCATCGGAAAGATGATCTCTCCCCCCGTGCAAATTTCGAGGAGCCGGGTTTCGTGAAATCCAACACCGCTATCACCCTTGTACTGAAGCTCGATAGATGCGCCGCGGGAAATAGGTATGTCGGCTGAAACGATCTCCCAATCCGTTCCGAGCGCTTCGTGTGTCCAGACTTCGACACCATCGACAAGAATGCGGGTGTCTCGATTGGTCGAGTTGCTCGACCGGAACTCAATCTTCAATCGGATCGTGCCTTGCTGGACAAAGTAAAACCCGACAAAGGTTCTCCAAAGCGTGCCGTTGCTCGCTACTGTTGGACCGCTGTACGCGTATCTGACGACATCTCCGGCCGTCAGCTCTTCGAGAGCTTCAACTTGAATGCGTGGCGCGCCGGCGGAACCCTCGGCGATGGCTTCCGGATTGCGCGCGAGGCGCGTGAAAAGCGAAGTGTTCATAGGCGATCCCGGATCAAGCTCCGAGTCCGCGACGAAGTCGTAATCGGCCAACGCAAGGCCCTCCTCTTACTGAATTGTGAACCCGGGATCGCCGTTCGGCAGAAGACCGGAGGCGTCGGAAATCCAACCAACGCCGAAGGGATCAGAGCCATCGCCGACATAGTCGCCGACTGAATTCTCTGAGATTGCCAGAAGTTGGCCGGCGAGAGTTGCGTCTTCGGCGACGAAGTAGACCCGGCGCTCGGCCGGCTTCGGATCGCGCGAGGTGACGATCCAAAGGGATGTTTTGGCCGCGCCCGTCGTGTCCTGGTCGCGGTGATAAACCACTTCGATCACGTCGCCGATCTCGATATCTTCGTCCTTATCCGAGACAGCGAAGGAGATTTCCCGGGACCCGCGCTTGTAACGCGCGAGAATCCGTGACGTGGTTTCGAGCGCAACAGCCGTAGAGTTGATGAACCGGGCAATGATCTTCCGGATCGCCTTGTCCCCATACGCCTTTGCATCTTCGAGGGCGAGATCGAGCGAGCCTTGAACCCGGCGAAAGTTCCTCTCCTCGTTTGAGGTTGGGTCGCGCGGATCAAAGAACACGTAGACGCGAGAAACCCGACGTTCTGGGAACTCCCGGATTTTCACGGTTCCGGCGATCAAGCCGGTGTCTTCCGTCAGACGCTTAGGACGCTCTGTCAAAGGTTTGACCGCCCTGAAGCGGACCTCTTCGGCAACCTCGTCCCACCATTGGAACGCCTGCGCCTGTTCGAGGATTTCTCCGACGACCTCTTCAACCGCCGTCGGCTCCGGGATCAGGCCGTCCAAAACGTAAGCAGACAGATAGAGGCTTGCCTCAGTCGCCCAATCCGCGACCGGAAGGCGCGCCGAGGGAATGGTCGTGTAACTATAGGCGGCAGCGAGACCCACATCGACCGACACGCCATCGAAGCGATAGACCTCTTGAACACTGTCCTCCGCTTCATGTGAACCGATCTCCGAGCCGTCGGTGGCGCGAGAGGTCACGGTCACGTCGATAAAGCCGTTCACATCCTCAGCGAGGGCCGAGTAAGTCAATATCTCGTCATTGATCCGAAGCGTTCCGCTTGCTGGATAATCCGCGAGAACCGCACCGGCGATCTTGAAGGTCAGGGTTGCCGGATTGTTATCCAGATCAGCGAGGAGAAACCCGGGAGAAACGGGCGGCATGAGCGCCTTCTCATCGGTCGCCTTCGACAGAATGTCCCGGCATTTCATCAGGACTGTTTCGGCGCCAGAGAAGTCAACCGCATCGGAGATGTAGACGCGCTTTACCATGTCGGCGAGGGCTTGTCCGGCAAACCCCTCGAAGATCGAAACCGTCATCCCCGATTTTCCGAAGACGTTCCGGGTAAGCCACTTGCTCCAGAATGTGCCGCGCGCGATCGGGTCATAGCTCCGGGTCGAGAGGTAAGGATCGACAAGAAAGTCGGTGTGCGGCGCGTCCCGGAACGGGATCGACGCCGTAGCGCGAAGACCAAGAGGATTGAGGCGGCGATCTGCGCCGGAGACATTCACCCGCGGCGAGGAGGTCGAAGGCCAGCCTGCGAGGAAAGGAAGGATCATGATCTCGTCGCTTGGCTTCCCCTGCCCCGGGATTCCGAAATAGAGGTCGAGCGTCGGTCCCGGTGTGTGGTTTTGCTGATCCCCGCAGGTCGAGTAAGTGTTGAAGCACGGCGTCCCCGTGGCCGTGCAAGGCGCATTCCCGAATGACAGAGAGCAAAACGGTTGCTCGATCCGGACGATCACGATCGGCTCTGCCGAAAATGGCTTGTCAGGCATGGGGAAGATATCCTTCCGCAGTCAATTCGAGATCGTGAAGGTCCATGGCGCCGTTTGCGCGTGGCATCGGTCGAGGTCCGGAAAGCCAGAAGAGTGCCACGTCATCGGCGTGCGTACCTGGGCGATCTGCAATGACGAAGACATCGGTTTCGATCGCATCGAGAAGGTCAGAGACATCATTCGTCGTGAAGCTTTCCGAAAGGTAAGACCAAGTGAACGAGACCGGCCGACCGGCGCGGAGGATCGACTTTGCGAGAGGCTCTCCCCGGACCGACTGATTTCCGGTCGTGGTCACCTGGCGCGCAAGTTTGAAGGGAACGCGTCCGGCATACCGGCTTCGCTCCTCCATCTGAAGCGCCTTCCCAAATCGGATGAAACCGAAGGACGAGGCGAATCCGTTGTTCAGAACCCGGAACTGTGTGGCCGTCACCGGCGCGAAGATCGCAAGGATCGTGTCTCCCGTCGTCAGACCGGAGGCCGTGGCAAGCGTGACCCAAATCGCGCCGTCGAAGTACTGGATCACAGCCTCGCCGCCGGAGACGTGCAGATCATGGCCGGAAATCACGCAATAATCGACCTCAGTCGCGGCGGCGGCCTCCAGACTCCAGTTTGCCGGGACCGACGCCGGCTTCCACTTCTCCGAGAGCAAGGAATTTGCGGGAGCTCCGGCCGAATAGATGGGATTCGCGTCGGTGCTGGACACCGTCACGGTTCCGGAAATCCAGTTTCCGGCATGCGCAATGCGAGAATGCGTGAGCGGTCGATCCGCACCCGGCAATGTATAGCCGGGCTCGAAGATAACAGGCATGAGACTACCTCAGCTTACGGTGACGATTGCGCCCTCTCGCGAAAGCTCTTGAAGCTTCTCGGCGAGCGCGACGACGGCGGAGCGCGGAAAGAATTCCGCATCGCCGATATTCTGGTTCACTTGCTGTTGGGCGATCGCCGAGGACGCTTCGGGAGACCCGACGGACCCCCCTCCACCGGCGGCGCCGCCGGCACTTGCGCCGCCGATATTCGTCGAGGCGATTTGCGACATGTAGACACCGGTTCGGAGGAGAGACGCGCCGGCAAAGGCCGCCGCGACCGGGGGTCCGCCGATTTTCATCCCCTTCGACCAAGCTTCGGTGGCAGCCTCATATCCAGAGACGCTTGCCTCGGCGAGCGAAGCGGCCTTTCCGATCTCAAAGAGCTTTTTCGACTCGCTCTGCATGAGTGAAGAGAGATCGCCGAACATGCCACGAAACCCAGAGAGACGGAGAGCCATCTGAGCCCGGTCGATCTCCGCGATCTTATCGGCGTGATCCTGATGGATGCGCGCTTCGAGCTCGTTATACTCTTCCTCCGTCCCGAGTTTCTCGGCCCGGAAGGTTTCGAGCGCCTCCAGCTTTTCCTGATAGTCGAGCTCAAGCAACTCGCGCTCGCTGGCGAGAGCGGATGCCATAGACTCCAGATCGTCCCGGGTCGGGCCGCGCCCGCCACCACCGCCCTTTCCGGAGGTCGTGTCGTCGTCGAAACCAAGGGTTGCGGGGTTTCTGTTGTTCAGTCCCGGTTCAGCCGTGGGAATTCCCACCGGGGGAATCAGGTTGTCAGCGTTATCAACCTGACCTGGCGTGGACCCATCAAACCCATAGAGATCATTAAGCGCCTTTTCCTTGGCCGTGTTTTCTGGCCCATCAAAGGCGCCCGCGAGCGGGTCGCCAACGAAGGGGCCTTCATCAGTGTCGATCCCGTATGTGCTACCGATGGAATTCGCAACAGAGTCCGCGGTGGCCTTCGCCTCGCCGCGCACCAGCGCGATCGCTTCGGCGGCGTTGCCGATTTGCTCGGCGGCGGAAGCCGCGAACCGGATCAGGCCTTCAAGGGCAGGAATTCCGTAGTCCCGGACAAACTCGGACAAAACGACGAGCTCATCCTCAAGGCCGATCATCGCCGTAGTGAGCTCGGTTCGGATTTCGCCTTCGAGATCATTCATTTTCGAGCGAAGCTGTTCGGCGCCGCGGAGGGTCTCGTTTGAGAGAATGCGGCCCGCGCGCTCGGCCTGATCGCCAAGGGCTTGCATCGCGGACCCGCCGTCCTGGAGGAGCGGGATCAGGGCGGTTGCGTCGGAGGCCATCGCCTCCATGTAGAACGTGAACTCGGCGGAGGTGACGTTGGCTTTCTCAAGCGAGTCCACATAAAGCTGAAGGGCCTCCGGTCCGGAAAGCTTCGCGAACTGTTCGATCGTCACGCCGACTTGCGGCGCGATCTTCTCGAAGAAATCCGCCATGGGGCCGCCACCGGTGGCGATGAAATCACCGACGCGGTCTTTCACGTCTTTCAGGATATCGGAAAGCTTGTCATGCTCGATCCCGACCGATTGCGCGGCGACTGCCCATCGTTGGAACTCGCGAGGCGTGGTTCCGGCGACGCGCGCGAGATTGTCGATCTCGACAGCGCCTTCCGCGGCCTTTCGGGCAAGACCCGAGGCCGCAGTCGCGCCGACTGTCAGGGCCGCGCCCATGACGGCGCCAATCCTGACCATGCGCCGGCCGACGCGCGCGCCGCGGGCTGCGAAACCATCGAGAGCACGACCGCCCTTTGCCAGAGAGCGGGAGAGCGGCGTCACGTCGCCGCCGACCGAGACAAGGATATCGGCTTCCGTCTTGCTCACGTGTCTTTCTCCTCCGCCTCGGCGATTGCCGCTTTGAGACGCTGATAGAGCCGCTCTTTTTGAGCGGCGGGGGTTTCGTCGAATTTCTCAGGGGGAAGGTGCGCGTCCATGATCCACCAGATTTCGCCCGGCGGAAGCCGCCAGAACTCCTCCCGGGAGACCCATCCTCGACCAATGAAGATTGC
>JBCCVK010000028.1:0-11896 GCA_039195495.1 Pseudomonadota bacterium | reverse complement strand
GTTTCGTCACCCGCGCGCCCTGGACCGAGGTCCTTTACAAATGCACCGCGCATTACGCGCCCGACCATGCCGGCGTGGTGCGTTGGGACAGCGCCGGCATCGACTGGGGCCTCACCGATGACCCGATCCTGAGCGCGCAGGATGCCGCCGCGCCGCCGCTGGCGGATTTCGACAGTCCCTTCGCGTGGAAGAGCGCATGAAGATCCTGATCACCGGCGGGGCGGGTTTCATCGGGTCGGCGGTGGTGCGTCGGGCGGTGCATGACGGCTGTCAGGTCGTCAATCTCGATGCGCTGACCTACGCCGCTTGCCTCGAGAACGTGGCGAGCGTGTCGGACAGCCCCGATTACGCCTTTGAAAAGGCCGATATTCGCGATCACGCGGCGCTGGATCGGATTTTCGCCCACCACGAACCAGATGCCGTGATCCATCTGGCGGCGGAAACCCATGTCGACCGCTCCATCGCGGCCCCCGCGGTTTTTATCGAGACCAATGTCGTTGGCACCCATGCGTTGCTTGAGGCGGCGCGCAGATATTGGATCGGGGCCGGTCAGCCGGCCGGCTTCCGCTTCCATCACGTCTCGACCGACGAGGTCTTTGGTTCCCTGGATGGGGCGGGACGCTTTACGGAAACAAGCCCTTACCTGCCGAACAGTCCCTATTCCGCCTCCAAAGCGGCTTCGGACCATTTGGTGCGCGCCTGGTTCAAGACCTATGGTCTGCCGGTGGTGACAACGAACTGCTCGAACAATTACGGACCCTTCCAATTTCCCGAAAAGCTGGTTCCGGCCACGGTCCTGGCCGCGCTGTCGGGGGATCCGATCCCCGTCTACGGACGGGGCGAGAATGTGCGCGACTGGCTTTATGTCGAGGATCACGCCGTTGCGCTGCTGACGGTTCTCCGAGAAGGCAAGCCCGGTCGATCCTATAATATCGGTGGCGGAAACGAGGTGAAAAACATCGATATCGTCACCGCGATCTGTGCGATCCTGGATGCCGAACGGCCCGAAGGCGGTCCCTATGGCAGACGGCTTGCCTTTGTCGCTGATCGGCCGGGTCATGATCTGCGTTATGCCGTTGATTTCGCGCGGATTACGGCCGAGTTGAATTGGCGGCCCTCGGTGGCGCTGCAAGACGGGCTGCGGCGCACGGTGCGCTGGTATCTCGGTAACGAAGCCTGGTGGCGCGCGGCGCGAAACCGCCGGATTGCGGCCGGACGTCCGGGGTGCCTTTGATGTTTCGTTCAGGGGGTGCTTTCGCCGTCGAGGCATTCATGGGCAGGCGCGGCGGGGGCGCGGCGCGAGAAGATCCGCCCAAGCGTCGCCGGCACGCCCGGCATGGTTGCATGTTCGGCCATCTGCGGAATGCCGCGCATCCCCCGGCGTGCCCGACGCTTCACCGGCACCGCTGGCCATGGTGGACGAAAACACCCCTCGAAACCCGAACCGGTCAGAGAGGCGGATGATCTTGGTCTTCGGCAGAACGGGCCAGGTCGCCACCGCGCTTCGTCGGCAGGCGGCAGTGACGGCCCTGGGGCGCCGCCAGGCGGATCTGCGCGATCCCGAAGCCTGCGCCGATGCGATTCGCGCCCATATGCCGTGGGCGGTGATCAATGCCGCCGCTTACACCGATGTCGACGGGGCGGAGGCGGAAGAGGCGCTCGCAAGCGTCGTCAACGCAGGCGCCCCCCATGCCATGGCGGAAGCCTGCGCCGAGATGGGCGTGCCTTTTGTGCAACTCTCGACCGATTACGTATTCGACGGTTCTGGCACCGCGCCTTGGACCGTGGACGCGGCGCCCGGGCCGCTTGGCGTATATGGCCGCTCGAAGCTGGCCGGGGAAAAAGCGGTGCGCGCCGCAGGCGGCGCGCATGCGGTCCTGCGCACCAGCTGGGTATTCTCGGCCCGTGACGGTAATTTCGTCACCTCCGTGCTGCACCGGGCGGCGGCGGGGGATCGCCTGCGGGTCGTGGCCGATCAGGTGGGCGGGCCCACGCCCGCGGCGGCGGTTGCCGCGGTCTGTCTTCGAATGGCCAGAACCCTTTGCGAAGAGCCCGAAAAAACCGGTATCTATCATCTCTCCGGGGGGCCGGATGTCAGTCGGTCCGACTTTGCCCGCGCGATTCTGGCGCGTGCCGGCATGCGCGCGCAGGTGATCGATATCCCGACAGCCTGCTTTCCGGCCCAGGCCCGTCGTCCGCGCAATTCACGGCTGGACAACACGGCGCTGACGCGCGCCTTTGGCGGGACGCGGCCGGGCTGGCGGCGGGGTCTTGCGGAGGTTCTGATCGATCTGGGGGCGATTTCGCGATGACTTCGCGTAAGGGCATCATCCTGGCGGGGGGCACCGGCAGCCGACTTTATCCGATCACGATCGGGGTCTCGAAGCAGTTACTGCCGATCTACGACAAACCGATGATCTATTATCCGCTCAGCATCCTGATGCTGACGGGCATCCGCGAGATCGCGATCATCACCACGCCCCGGGATCAGGCCCAGTTCATCCGCACGCTGGGAGATGGCGGACAATGGGGAATCAAACTGACTTACATCGAACAGCCCCGCCCCGAGGGATTGGCCCAGGCTTACGTCTTGGCCGAGGACTTTCTGGCGGGCGCTCCTTCGGCAATGGTGCTGGGCGACAATATCTTCTTCGGCCATGGCCTGCCCAAGCTTCTCGCCCGGGCCGACGCGCAAAAGACGGGCGGGACCGTTTTCGGCTATCGCGTCGCCGATCCCGAACGATACGGCGTGATCGATTTCGGCGCCGACGGCCGGATCGCTCGGATCGTTGAGAAACCCCGGGTGCCGCCGTCGGCCTATGCCGTTACCGGTCTTTACTTCCTTGACGGCACCGCGCCCGGACGGGCCAGGACGATCAAACCCTCGGCCCGCGGCGAACTGGAGATTTCTTCACTTCTGGGGCTGTATCTGTCCGAGGGGGAATTGACCATGCTGCGCATGGGGCGTGGATATGCCTGGCTCGATACCGGCACCCATGCCTCGCTTCTGGATGCGGGCAATTTCGTGCGCACCCTGCAGACCCGCCAGGGTCTACAGACCGGATGCCCGGAAGAGATCGCGTTCGAGAGGAATTGGATCGATGCCGCGGCCTTGCGTGCCCACGCGGCCTGGTTCGATAAGAACGGATACGGGGCGTATCTTGCCAGCCTGCCGGGTTGAGGCTTCCGAAAGAAATGGCTGTCGATGCGTTGTCAGGCGCGGCGCTTGGGCGTGCGATGAGCCTGCGGGGCATTTCCCTGGGCGTTTTCCGATCGATGTCGAAAGGATATGCCGTCGTCACCGCCGCGCGCATCCTTCCCGGGGTCATGACCGATGGGGAAGCGAAGCCCCGGCGCGCGGCATCGGGAAGGATGCGGCCGGCATACCGAAAAACCGTCTCGATGGCGCCCGTCGCATCCGTATCGCTTCAGAAATCCAGGTTTTCCACGCTGAGCGCATTCATTTGAATGAATTCCCGTCGCGGCTCGACCACGTCGCCCATCAGCTTGGTGAAGATATCGTCGGCTTCGGTCACGTCATCGATCTTGACCTGCAAGAGCGTGCGGGCATTCGGATCCAGCGTGGTTTCCCATAGCTGATCGGGATTCATCTCGCCCAGACCTTTGTAACGCTGCAGGGAAAGACCTTTTTCACCTTCTTTCAAAACCGCTTGCAGCAGTTCCATAGGTCCGTGGATCGTCAACGGGCGGTCCTTGCGCACCAGTTGCGGGGGCCGGTCATAGATCTCGATCAGCCCGCCGGTGAAGGTGCCCAGTTTTCGCGCCTCTCCCGAGCGCAATACCGGTCCGTCCAGTGTGCGAATCTCTTCGACACCGCGCAGGATGCGGCTCAAACGAATGCCTTTGTCCTGCGTTGGACGGCCCTGCCATCCCCGTTCGTATTGCGGTGCGATCAGGTTCAGCCGTGCGGCGACCGCATCTGCCACCGCCTGCGGGTCGGTCCCCGTCGCGGCCGGCGCGAAAGCCCGTGCAATGGCTGCCTGTTCCAGTATGTGTTTGGGGTAGTGGGTGGGAAAAGCCTCTAGAATGCGCCGTATCTGCCGGGCTTCCGTCATCACGCGGGTCAGATCCTGTCCGGCGATTTCCTCTCCACGGGACAGACGCAGGACGGCGTCGTCGATTCCCAACTGAATCAGGTGATCCTCCAACGCCGTCTGATCCTTTAGATAGACCTCTGATTTCCCCCGCGAGACTTTGTAAAGCGGCGGTTGCGCGATGTAGAGATAGCCCCCCTCGATCAATTCGGGCATCTGCCGAAAGAAGAAGGTCAGCAGCAATGTGCGGATATGGGCGCCGTCCACGTCGGCATCGGTCATGATGACGATCTTGTGGTAACGCAGTTTGGAGATGTCGAACTCGTCCCGTCCTATTCCGGTGCCCAGCGCCATGACGAGATTGCCGATCTCCTGGGAACCGAGCATCCGGTCGAAACGCGCCCGTTCCACGTTCAGGATTTTACCGCGCAAGGGCAGCACCGCTTGCGTCCGCCGGTCGCGTCCCGTCTGGGCCGAACCGCCAGCGCTGTCGCCTTCGACCAGGAATACCTCGGTCCGCGCCGGATCCTTTTCGGAACAGTCCTTCAGCTTCCCCGCCAGAAAATTCACATCCATCGCCGTTTTCCGGCGCGTCAGCTCCCGGGCCTTTCGCGCGGCTTCCCGCGCGAGGGCGGCCTCGATGATCTTGCCGACGATTGTCTTGGCCTCGCCGGGATTCTCCTCGAACCATTCGGCCAATTTTTCGTTTACCAGACCCTCCACGGCAGGCCGTATCTCGGAACTGACCAGTTTGTCCTTCGTCTGGGACGAAAATTTGGGATCCGGCGCCTTGATCGACAAAACGCAGGTCAACCCCTCGCGCGCATCGTCGCCGCTAAGGGTTACCTTTTCCTTTTTCGCAATCCCGGTGGTTTGGACATAGGCGTTGATCGTTCGGGTCAGCGCGCTGCGCAGGCCCGCCAGATGCGTGCCGCCATCCCGCTGGGGGATGTTGTTGGTAAAAGGCAGCACCGTTTCATGATACCCGTCATTCCACCACATCGCGACTTCGACCCCGATGCCGTCGCGGTTCCCCGTTATGAAGACCGGCCGATCCATCAGCGGCGTCTTCGACCGATCGAGATATCTGACGAATTCCCGAACCCCTCCTTCGTAGAGCAACTTGACGCTGAGCGGTTCCGACGGACGTTCGTCCTGAAGGACGATACAGACGCCCGAATTCAAAAAAGCCAACTCGCGCAGGCGCGTCTCGAGCGTCTTGAAACTGTAGTCCAGGTTCACGAACGTATCCGTCGACGCCAGAAACCGCACTTCGGTTCCCGTTCGGCCATTCGCATCGCCCACGATCCTCAGATGCTCGACGGTTTCGCCATGTTCGAAGCGGGCGAAATGTTCCTTGCCGCCGCGCCAGATGCGCAGCTCCAGCCAGACGCTCAATGCGTTGACCACCGACACGCCCACGCCGTGCAACCCCCCGGACACCTTGTAGCTGTTGGAGTCGAACTTACCACCCGCATGCAGATGCGTCATGATGACCTCGGCCGCGCTGACCTCCCCTTCGGAGTGGATATCCACGGGGATGCCCCGCCCGTTGTCGATGACCGAAACGCTGGAGTCGGCGTGGATCTTGACGGTCACGGCATCGGCGTGACCTGCCAACGCCTCGTCTATGCCGTTATCCACCACTTCATAGACCATGTGATGCAGACCGGAGCCGTCTTCGGTGTCCCCGATATACATGCCCGGACGTTTGCGAACAGCTTCCAACCCCTTCAGAACCTTGATGGATTCGGCATCGTATTGCGCGGTGGTTCGCCCGTTCTCGGCCATGCGGCTTTTCCTTTGCGTTTTCCGCATCATATACGAATTTCCGGACCGGATGTCACGGGCATGACACAAGATTTAGCGGTGTTCACATCCGTTCACGGGCGTGCGCCTCACGGGCCGGTGTGCGTATGGGCGCGCTGCGTCGTGCTAGGATGCCCCATCTTACGATTCATCGGTTTCGGAGGTATTTCATGTCGACGCCCCCTGTCGCGCGGCGCGCGTTCATCCGGGGAGCCGCCGTTGTTCTGACCGCGTCCGCCGGCGCACGGGCCAAGGTCCTGCCCAGTGCCGAAGGCGGCTTCGCGTTCGAAATCCGGCGTGGCGACGCCGAATGGCGGGCACGGCTGTCCGATATGGGATACGGGATCCCGCGCGCCGGCGGCACGGAAGAACCGAAGACCGGCGATCTTTGGCAGATCTATGAACCGGGTGCGTTTCATTGCAGGGGATGTGATCTGAAGGTCTATGATCATGCGCATCGGCTCGACTGGACCAAGGGCTGGGTTTTCTTCCAGCATGCCGAACCCAACGCCGTGATATGGGTATCGACCGCATCTCACCGGCCGCCTATGGCGGTCAGGGCATGCGTGAGGGCGCAACCCTCATCGAAACCCATTGTCGCCGATGTGGGTCGCATCTGGGCCCATATGCTGATGTTGAATCTGATCGTGGTGCATTGCATCAAAGGCATCGCGCTGACGTTCGGGCCGGCCCCGGTCTAGGATACGGCCGTCATCCGCCGCGCGGAAATCCGTTCGTGTCGGGCGGCCGGAACGGCTTCATCGGGCTTCCCGGACCTGACCGTCCGGATCGGCCGCGGTCGGGGAAATCATCGTCACATGCCGGGTTTTCATTCCAAAATCTCCATCCGGGAAATGCCTTCGGTTTCGGTAACCCGCACCCGTGCCGCCCAATCGCCCAGCGTGTCGAACAATTCCGGCTCGGTTCCCGTCATCCAAGCCTGCGCGCCCAGCGCCCAGATCTCGTCGTAAAGAGCGGTCCGTCTTCCTTTGTCCAGATGCGCCGCCACCTCGTCCAGCAACAGAATGGGTGCTGTGCCGACCTCTGTCGTCAGGGCGCGGGCATTGGCCAGGATGAGCGAGATCAAGAGCGCTTTCTGCTCTCCGGTCGAACATTGCTTGGCCATCACCCCCTTGGCGGCATAAACCGCGCCCAGATCGACCCGATGCGGACCGATCAGGGTCCGGCCGGCGAACAGATCGCGCTCCCGGTTCCTGGCGAAGGTTTCGACCAGCGTTTCCTCGTCCGACGGGACCGGCGCCCCGTTGCCGTCGGTCATTTCCAGATCGGCGGTGGGAAAGACGGTTTCGGTCTCGGCTTGCGCCGCCGCGATCCGATCCAGCGCCTTTGCCCGGTTCGATTGGATCACGGCGCCCGATGCCGCCATCTGCGCCTCCAGCGCGCCGTACCAGCGCGTGTCGTCGATCTGGCTCTTCAGCAGACGGTTTCTCTCACGCATTGATTTTTCATATGTCAGCACCGCCCCGGCATGATCGGGCCGGAAGCTCAGGGTCATCCGGTCCAGAAACCGTCTGCGCCCCTCGGCCCCTTCGATCCACAACCGATCCATCGCCGGCACCAGCCAAAGAACGCGCAGGAGCCGGCCCAGCGCCATTTGCGGTGCCGTCTTGCCGTCTATCCGTACGGTGCGTGCCGTGCCGGTCTCGGCCCGCAGCACCACCTGGTGATTCCGCTCCGGACCGTGGATATCGCCGGCGATCTTCCAGCCCAGCGCCTCCGGCTTGAGCGCCAGCTCTTCCGAGGTCGCCCGCCGCAATCCCCGTCCGGGCGAGAACAGCGAGACGGCTTCGAGAATGTTGGTCTTTCCCGCCCCGTTCGGCCCGAAGATCGCCAGCGATCGCCCGTCGGATTGCAGCCGTGCCCGCCTGTACGACCGGAAATGCGACAATGTCAGTGCGGTCAGATGCAACCCGCCCATCTCCGGATACCTTGTCGTCCGCCCGGAAAGCGCCCCCGTCGGTGGCGGCAGGCGGTCCTATACGCGCATCGGCATGACGACGTAGATGGCGCTGATGTCGTTGCCTTCGCGCATCAGCGTCGGATCGCCCGATGAGTTGAACAGGAATACCGCATTTTCGCGGTCCACCTGGCTTGCGATTTCCAGCAGATATTTCGCATTGAACCCGATCTCCAACGGATCGTCGCCATAAGCGACCGCCAATTCTTCCTCGGCGGCGCCACTGTCGGGGGCGTTCACCGACAGGATCAGCCGGTCCTCGTCCAGCGACAGCTTCACGGCGCGCGACCGCTCGGACGACACCGTTGCCACCCGGTCCACCGCCTGGGCGAATTCCGCGGCATCGACTTCCAGTTTTCGCGTATTGCCCGTCGGTATGACGCGCGTGTAGTCGGGAAAGGTGCCATCGATGACTTTCGAGGTCAGGGTGATCTCGGACGTCGCGAACCGTATTTTGGTATCGCTGACCGACACCGCGATTTGCGCGTCGTCGTCGTCGAGAAGCTTGCGCAATTCGCCCACGGTCTTGCGCGGCACGATCACGCCGGGCATGTCTTCCGCATCCGCGGGCAGGTCGGCGTCGATACGGGCCAGACGATGCCCGTCGGTCGCCACGCAGCGCAATACCTTGCCGTTCTCGCCCTCGGCCACGTGTATGTAGACGCCATTCAGATAATAGCGTGTCTCCTCGGTCGAGATGGCGAATTTCGACTTGTCGAAGAGGCGTCGCAGAACTGGCGCGGGGGCGGAAAAATTCGCCGCGTATTCCGACGAGGCCATGATCGGAAAATCTTCCCTGGGAAGGGTCGCCAGGCTGAAATTCGACCGGCCCGCTTCGATCGTCAAACGGCCCGCGGCGCCGTCGTCGGCCAGTCGCACCAACGCGCCATCGGGCAGCTTGCGCACGATTTCGTTGAGCGTCACGGCGCTGACCGTGGTGGCGCCCGGACGCTCGATCTGAGCGACGGTCTTGTCGACCACTTCGACATCCAGATCGGTGGCGCGGAAACTGACGGAGTTGGCATCGGCCTCGATCAGGACATTCGCCAGGATCGGGATTGTGTTGCGACGCTCTACGACGGATTGCGCCTGGCTCACAGCCTTTAGAAGCATGCCGCGTTCGATATCGATTTTCATGTCCTAATCCCTCATCCAGCCGGGGCCGTGACAGTACCGCGATTGCGTGACGGCTCAAGCGGTTTTTGACTTGTCGATGGGATTGAAGGGGGCGTCAAGCCGCCAGTATGCGGCCGGCCCCCGCCGGGACCGGCGCAAGCGTCGAGGAAGCCCTAGTTCAGGGTGAAATACTTGAACTTGGCGGTGTCATCGGGGGCCACGACCGTTCTGACGTTGGAAGCCATGCCCCAATTCAGGACTTGGTGATGGATCGGTATGTAAAGGACCTTGTCCTGAACGACCTGCCAGATTTCTGCGATCATCGCGTTGCGCTTGACCAGATCGGTTTCCCCGGCCAGCGCTTCGATCTTGATGTCCAGTTGCGGATCGTGGAAACGGGTGGCGTTCCACGAGCCGTATTTTCCGTCCATGTTGTGGATCAGGAAGTTGAAGATGTATTCCGAATCGAAAGTCGGAACCCCCCAGCCCAGCAGGTAGAAGTCGGTTTCGAGATTGTTGATCAGCGGAAAATGCTGCGCCTTGGGCTTGGCATCCAAGTTCACGGTTATGCCGATCTGGGCGAACATGCCCACCGCGGCCCGGCAAATCGCCTCGTCGTTGATGTAGCGGTCGTTCGGACAATCAAGTTGAATGGAGAAACCATCGCCATAACCCGCTTCGGCCATCAATGCCCTGGCGGCCTCGAGATCGGTCCGCGCGGCGGCGTCCATCTCGGCGTTCCAGCCGTTGACGAAGGGGGGGGCGATCATGCCGGCGGGAACCGATTGATCGCGCATGACGACTTTCCTGATCGCCTCGCGATTGATCGCCAGATTCATGGCCTGCCGCACGCGTCTGTCCGCCAGGGGATTCTTGCCGTCGACATTGTCGTTGACCAGATCGGCATCCCCCATGTTCATGCCGAAGAAGATCACCCGGTTCTGCGGTGCGGTCCGCACGTCCAGACCATCGGCCGCGGCCACGCGTTCCAGATCCTGGACCGGGACATCCTGGATGAAATCCACCTCGCCCGACAGAAGGGCGGCGACGCGGGTTGCCGCGTTCTGGATCGGCGTATAGACGATCTCGGTCACGTCCATGGGGAATTCGTTCTTGCCCCAATAGGTTTCGTTGATCGCAAGCACCGTTTTCACGTCGGGTTCGCGGCTCACCAGTCTGTAAGGGCCGGTGCCGTTGGCGTTCTTGGCGGCATAAGTATCCTCGCCCCCTTCGTAGTCCTGCACCTTCACGGCGCCGTTCGCCTCGGCCCAGCCCTTGTCCATCATGAGCAGATTGGTCAGATTGTTCGGCATGATCGGATTGGGGCCTTTCGTGACGATCTCGATCACGTATTGCCCGGGTGCGCGCACCTCGACCACCGAGGCCAGCAATTCCCTGTATCCTGAATCCGGCGTCATGGCGCGCTCGAGCGAGAACTTGGCGTCTTCGCTGTCGAACGCGGCTCCATCGTGGAAGCTCACGTCCCGCCGCAGATTGAAAATCCAAACTCTGGGGTCGATTTCCGAAGGGGCCCAGTCGGTGGCCAGCGCCGGCACGATCGCGCCGGTCATGTCGCGCATCACGAGCGGTTCCATGATCTGATGGGCCAGTGCCGAGGTCGGACCTTCGTTATGGGCATGCGGATCGAGGGTGAGCGAGTCGCCGGCGCGCGCCCAGCGCAGCGTGTCGGCCTCGGCGGCGGTCAAGGCGACCGAGGTGCTCAGGCCGACCGCCAGCATTGCGATGAATCTGGTCATGAAAAGTTCCTCCGCGTCGTCGTGACACCGGAATAATCAACCGTTCCACCGAAATGGCAACCCGTCATCGGAAAGAAATCGCCGTCCGGGCGGGGGATCGTGCGATCATCGGGCCGCGTTCCATCGAAACGCCCCGCGTCGCGAACCGGCCGGGCCATGTCATCGGGTCCTTGCGACCGTCCCGCATCGGGGGCACAGTCATGAATATGAAGGGCGATCGCGCTGGGATGTCCTTTGATAAGAACAATTACGGAGCGAAAGATGGCATTTCTGGAAAGCTTGTTCGGCACGATCGGAGATCTGACATGGGGTTGGTCCCTGATTCCGTTTCTGGTGATATTTGGCGGGTTCTTGACGATTGCGACCAATTTTGTGCAATTCCGGTATTTCAGACGCATGTTCCGGGTGTTGTCCGGCGATAGCCGGTCGGCGGATCCGAACACCATCTCGGCGCGCGAAGCCCTGTTCGTCTCGGTCGGCGGGCGCGTCGGCGGCGGGAACATCGCGGGGGTCGCGGTGGCCATCACCCTTGGCGGGCCGGGCGCCGTCTTTTGGATGTGGGCGATTGCCCTGGTCGGCATGGCGACCAGTCTGGTGGAATGCACGCTGGCGCAGGTCTTCAAGCGCCGGCAGGAGGACGGATCCTACCGTGGCGGCCCCGCGCGCATGATCCTTCACGGTTTGGGCACGGACTATAAATGGCTGGCGGTCTTGTATGCGATTTGTCTGATCGCCGCGTTCGGGATAGGTTTCCCGGCGTTCCAGGGCAATACGGTCGCCGGCGCGGCGGAGAACTCGTTCGGCCTCAACCGCTACATCACCGGCCTCGTTCTGACGGCCGGGACCGGCTTCATCGTCTTCGGCGGGATTCAACGGATCGCCAAAGCCTCTGACATCATCGTGCCGTTCATGGCGGTGGGATACATCGCCCTGGCGTTGATCGTCATCGTGATCAATTTCGCCGAAATTCCCGCGGTTCTGACGATGATCGTCAAGAACGCGCTGGGATTCGAGGAAGCGGTCGGCGGCGGCATGGGCGCGGCGATTTCGCAAGGTTTGCGGCGCGGTCTGTTCTCCAACGAGGCCGGACTCGGCTCCGCGCCGAACGTTGCCGCGGCCGCCGACGTGAATCATCCGGTCAGCCAGGGGATCACGCAGTCCTTCTCGGTGTTCATCGACAC
>JBCCVK010000027.1:0-11911 GCA_039195495.1 Pseudomonadota bacterium | reverse complement strand
TTATGGCCGAGGCGCGCCGGATCCTGCTGCAATATCGGACGGCCGACACACCGGTGCTGGTGGCTGCGACTCTCGGTCGGCCTGCGGAAAGGCTTCTCAATCGCACGCTGGGTGCTCTTTCGCCTGATGAGGTCGATATGCTGACCATCGTGTTGATCGGCGCTTCGACCTCTCGCGTTTTCGCAAGCGGCGATCTCGACGCCGGTGTCGAAGGACATTGGATGTTCACACCGCGCGGCTATGCCGGCAAGATCGATGGGGATCTGGCATGACCGTCTATTTCATCGGTGCGGGTCCCGGCGATCCCGAACTGATCACCGTGCGGGGGCAACGACTGATTTCACGATGTCCTGTCTGCCTTTACGCCGGCTCACTGGTGCCCGGAGCGGTCGTTGCCGGAGCGCCGGACGGGGCGAAGGTAATGGATACGGCGCCCATGGCGCTGGACGAGATCATCGCCGAAATCGCGGCCGCCCACGCGAGGGGGCGTGATGTCGCGCGCGTGCATTCGGGTGACCCATCGCTCTACGGCGCCATCGCCGAACAGGTGCGTCGATTGCGCATATTGAACATTCCCTTCGAGATCGTCCCGGGCGTGCCCGCTTATGCCGCCGCCGCCGCCGCGATGGGGCAGGAACTGACGGTCCCCGAAAAGGCGCAAACGGTGATCCTGACGCGCACGGCGATGAAATCGACCGATATGCCTGAGGGCGAGGATCTGGCGACGCTGGGACAGAGCCGGACGACGCTGGCCATCCATCTGTCCATACGGAATCTTCGGCGGATCGAACGTGAGTTGACACCGCTTTACGGTGCGGACTGTCCGGTGGTCGTGGCTTATCGAGTGGGCTGGCCCGATCAGATGTTTCTGCGTGGCACGCTTGCCGATATCCGCGACAAGGTGCGTGCGGCGAAGCTGACGCGCACGGCGTTGATCCTTGTCGGACGGGTGTTCGACACGGGGGGTGATTTTCCCGACTCCGCGCTTTATGACGCGGCGCGGCCCCATATCCTGCGGTCGGGGAAGAAACCGGCTTGATCGAGGATCGAAAACCGCCGCCCTTGCGCCCCGCGCGATGAAAAAGCGTCGGCTGCGCGGGACGCTTTCGCTGCTTCGCCTTTCCGTATCCGCCGCATCGTCGATCTTCATGCCCCTGGACGCGCCACCAGGCGGCCAGTGCCTGGCAGATGCGGTTTCACGCGTCCGGTTCCGGGGACCTCGTGTTTCGGGAATATTACGACAGCGAGGAAAGATCAGGCCGGGGCGATGAGATGGATGAAGGACCCCATGACGCGACCCCGGCGCAGACCCAGATCGGGGCCAGGCGCGAAAGCCGCATCGGTGACCGAGAAAAGCCGCGCGGCGGCGCCTTCGGCGTCGATTGAGGCGTAGTGGAATTCATGCCCCATGAACGCCCCGGACCAGGCCGCTCCCGGCAGCGCGGTCACACGCCGATAACCCAGGGTGAGCCCGCGTGTCATGAAGTTCGTGGTCACGGGAAGCAAACCCAGCATTGGATGCGCCACGCCTTCGGCGTCGATGATCGCCTCGCCCAGGGTCATGTAGCCTCCGCATTCGCCGTAAATCAGGGTTCCCGCCAAAGCGGCATGGGTCATGCCCGAGCGAAAGCGCTTCGCCCGGGTCAGGGTTCGGGCATGCAATTCCGGATAACCGCCCGGAAGAAAGATCGCGTCGGCATCGGTGTCCGGTGCCTCGTCGGCGAGGGGCGAAAACAAATGAAGGCTGGCCCCCTGCGCCTGCCAGTCCGCGAGGAGATGAGGATATGCGAAGGCGAAGGCGTGATCGCGGGCAATGGCGATTCGCTGACCCGGCGGCGGCAGCGCCTTCACCCTGTCCGCGGTCGCCAAGGGTTTCGCCAAATTCGCAAGACGGTCAAGATCGGTTCCGGCGACGAGAAGGGCGGCGGCCATGTCCAGGAATGCGTCCAGCGCTTCGGTCTCGCCGGCCTGCACCAGTCCGAGATGCCGCGCCGGCAGGCGAAGCGCCGCGTCCCGGGCGAGGCTTCCAAGGACCGGCATCCCGATCGAATCGAGACCGGAACGCGCAAGCGCCTCGTGACGCGGGCTGCCGATGCGATTCAGGATGACACCGGAGAGTGGTATATCGGGGCGAAGGACGCGAAATCCGGCAGCGGCAAGAGCGGTCGAAGGCCCCTGTCTGGCGGCATCGACGATCAGGACGATCGGAATACCCAATATCGCAGCGAGATCCGCGGCCGAGCCCGTGCCGTCGGCGGCACCGTCGAGGACCCCCATTGCGGCCTCGACGAGTAGGAGGTCGCCGCCCTGGGCGATCGCGCGGGCGCGCAGACTGTTCGCGTCCATCGCCCAGGCGTCCAGGTTCACCGATGCGTGACCGCACGCCGCGGTGTGAAACGCCGGATCGATGTAATCCGGACCGGATTTTGCGGCGCGTACATCCATCCCGGACCTGCGAAAGGCGCGAAGCAGGGCAAGGGTCACGGTGGTCTTGCCCGCCCCGGAGGAGGGCGCGGCCAGCATCAATCCGCGTGGGCTCATGACGCGTCGGACAGGGATCTGGTATCCAAGGGATCAAGCGAACGCGGCGCGTGACCCTGCAACTGGCTGGCCCAGTCGATGACTTGGCGCAGATGCACGACCGCGCCCACGCAGATGATCGCGGGGCTTCCCATTCCGGCGTTTTCGATATCTGCAACCGCCGTGCCGAGCGTGGTCTCCAACACGACCATGTCGGGACGGGTGGCGTGTTGCACCACCGCCACGGGTGTTGACGGCGTCCGACCACCGTGAATCAGCGATGTCGTGATCTGTCCCAGATGCTTGATCGCCATATACATGACGATGACGGGCGCCCCCTTGGCCAGCGCCGTCCAGTCGATTGCGGTTGGAGCAAGGCCGGTCTGGTCGTGACCGGTGACGAAGGTCACCGCCTGATTGACGTCTCGATGGGTGACGGGAATGCCGGCATAGGCCAATCCACCGATTCCCGCGGTTATCCCTGGCGTCACGCGGATCGGCACGCCCGATTGCACCAGTGTTTGCGCCTCTTCCCCACCGCGGCCGAAGACGAACGGATCGCCCCCCTTCAGCCGCAGGATCCGTTTGCCCGCACGACTGAGTTCGACCAGCCGCAGCGAAATGTCACGCTGCGACGCCGACGGTTTACCGCCCCGCTTTCCCGCGTATTCGATGGCGGCCTCGGGCTGCCGCCATTCCAGCAGGCGTTTGTCCACCAGCGCGTCATAGACGATGTGATCGGCCCGGCGCAGCGCCGAAAGGCCCTGGATCGTCAGAAGTCCCGGATCGCCCGGGCCGGCGCCCACGAGCCAGACGAGCCCCGCCGGAAAGGCGGGAGCATCGAAGCCCGGCGGCTCCAGAGGGGTGTCGATACTCATGACCGCATTCTATAGGATCGGATTCGCCCACGCGACAAGCGATTGCACGGTTTTTATGATTTTGCGCTAGAGATGCCGCCGACGCTGTCGTTATATGCTCCGGGATGGCGAAAAACCTTCAAGGGCCCTTGCGTACCGGCTTCACGACCGGCACCTGTGCGACCGCCGCGGCGATGGCGGCCGGCAGGGCTTTGCTGACCGACGTCTGGGTCGATCCGGTCCGGGTTTCCCTGCCGAAGGGAGGAGGGGCAACATTGCCCCTGTCCCGACGCGAAACGGGCGATGGCTGGGCTTGCGCCGGCGTGATCAAGGATGCGGGCGACGATCCCGACGTGACCCATGGCGCCCTGATCGTGGCGACGGTGCGGCTCTCGGATGGAGGGGTGGTCTTCAAGGCCGGGCCCGGCGTGGGACGCGTGACCAGGCCCGGACTACCGATCCCGCCCGGCGAGCCGGCGATAAATCCGGTTCCGCGACGGATGATCACCGAGGCTTTGCGTGAAATCGCCAGGGCCTGCCGGGTTCCCGCAGATTTTGAGGTGGAGCTGTCGATCCCGGGAGGAGAGGCGATCGCCGAGAGAACCTGGAACCCGAGACTGGGAATCGAGGGCGGGTTGTCGATTCTCGGCACCACCGGGATCGTGCGACCGTTCAGTTGCGCCGCTTGGATCGCCTCGATCCACCGCGGCATCGACGTGGCGCGCGCTGCCGGGGCAAGGCATGTCGCAGGCAGCACCGGGGCGACTTCGGAAGCCGTGGCTCAGGCCCGGTTCGGCCTGCCCGATCACGCCATGCTGGATATGGGCGATTTCGCGGGGGGGATGCTCAAATACCTCCGTGTCCATCCGGTGCCCCGCGTCACCATCGCCGGCGGGTTCGGCAAGCTTGTCAAACTGGCGCAAGGCGCTTTGGACTTGCATTCGGCCCGGTCCCGGGTGGATTTCGAACGGCTCGCGCGATGGGCGGACGAGGTCGGCGGCGCGGCGCGGGCCGTCGCCCGGGCCAACACCGCGCAACAGGCGTTGGAACTCACCGGGCCGGCTTTGGCCGAACGGGTTGCCGAAAGGGCAAGGGATTTGGCGGCCGGCATGCTTTCCGGCACCGGTTCCAAGATCGACGTTCTGATCGTCGACCGGCAAGGGCGCGCGGTGGCTTTTCGTGACTAGGCTTTTGCTTCTCGCAGGGACCGCCGAGGCGCGCGACTTGGCAAAGCGTCTCGCGCGCGACCGGCGTTTTGACGTAATCGTCTCATTGGCCGGGGCGACCCGGGATCCCTTGCCCTATGCCGTTCGCACGCGGATAGGTGGATTTGGCGGGGCCGGGGGCTTGAAAACCTTTCTCGTCGAAAGTGAGATCGACGCGGTGGTCGACGCCACGCATCCGTTCGCCGCCCGGATGCCGTTCGCGACGGCCAGCGCGGCATCGGCGCTTGGCTTGCCGCGCCTTCGCCTGCTGCGCTCTCCCTGGGTGAGGCAAGACGGGGACCGCTGGATCGAAGTCGCGGACATCGCCGAAGCGGCAAGGAGAATTCCGGCGGGGGCCGTGGCCTTGCTGACAACGGGATCGAACACGGTGGCAGCGTTCGCCGAAGCGTCAGAGGCGACCCTGATCCTGCGCGCCATCGAGCCCCCGCGCGAGAGTCTGCCCAATCTGACAGTTTATCTTAAACGTCCCCCATTCACGCTTGCGAGCGAGCTTGCCTTGCTCCGGGAATTGAAAATCACCCATGTCGTCACCAGAAACGCCGGCGGAGCCATGGCCCGTCCGAAGCTGGACGCGGCGCGCGAAGCGGGCTTGCCGGTCATCATCATGCATCGGCCCGTACCGCCCGAAGGACCCGTGGCGACGACCGTCGAGGGCACGCTTGAATGGCTGGCCTCGCCCCGGGGCAGGGCGGGTCTTTAATCTATTGAACCTCGATACCGGCTGCAATACCTATCGGCAGACCATCAAGGAGTTGACGATATGCCCCAGAAAATTCCCGCCACGATCGTCACCGGTTTCCTGGGCGCGGGCAAGACCACCTTGATACGCGCTCTGATCGAGAATGCGGATGGCAGACGCATCGCGCTGATCATCAACGAGTTCGGCGACCTTGGAGTCGATGGCGAGATCTTGAAGGGCTGCGGCATTGACGGCTGTGCCGACGATGACGTGATCGAATTGTCGAACGGCTGCATTTGCTGCACCGTGGCCGAGGATTTCCTGCCCGCGATCCAGAAATTGATCGAACGCGAGGACGCCCCCGATCATATCGTGATCGAGACCTCGGGTCTGGCGCTGCCGCAACCGCTGGTGCGCGCCTTCGCCTGGCCGGACATCCGCACCCGGGTTACCGTGGACGGCGTCGTCGCCGTCGTGGATGGACCCGCGGTTGCGGCGGGCCGTTTCGCCGCCGACGAAGCCGCCGTGGATCGTCAGCGCGCGGCGGACGACGGGCTGGATCATGAAACACCCCTTGGCGAGCTTTTCGAAGATCAGCTCGCCTGCGCCGACATGGTCGTCGTCAGCAAGACCGATCGGCTGGACGATGCGGCGGTGGGCACGCTTTCATCCCGGATCAAGGGACAGGTGCGCGAGGGTGTTCCGGTCCTGCCAACCCGGATGGGTCGCATGTCTCCATCGGTTCTATTGGGGCTTGGCATGGGGGCCGAGGACGATCTGAAGGGGCGGCGCGAAATTCATCATCACCATCATGAGCATGGCGATCATCAAGATGATCATCATCACCATCATGGCGATCATCATCAAGACCACGGCCATGACGCGTTTGAAAGCTTCGTGGTCGAATTGCCGGAAATCACCGACCCGGCACGGCTGGCCCGGATGGTCGAAACCGCCATCGGCGATCACGGTCTGTTGCGTGTCAAAGGTTTCG
The DNA here is from genome assembly GCA_039195495.1 of Pseudomonadota bacterium. Classification (GTDB taxonomy): domain Bacteria; phylum Pseudomonadota; class Alphaproteobacteria; order Rhodobacterales; family Rhodobacteraceae; genus JBCCVK01. Next base: position 5,635 of record JBCCVK010000027.1, on the reverse strand, counting down.
CGGCCGTTGCCGGAAAGCCGATGCGCCTTGTGCTTCAGGCTGTCGGTCCGCGTGTCGACACGCATTTCGACCGACCGTTCGGCGATGACCCGCGCGGCACGCGGCTGGTCGTCATCGGTCTTGCCGGCCTCGATCGCGCCGCCATCGAGTCGACGCTGACGCAAGCCGCCTGATGCATCTTCTGGCTGCCACACCGGGGCAGATTTCGGACGGGGTTGAGCCCGTCGATCCGGGGCAGACCCCGGCCGACGTGATCTTCCTGTCGGCCGCCGACACGGAACTGGCCGCGCTTTCGCAAGCCCGGCGAACGATGTCTGCCCCCCCCGGATTGCGGCTGGCCAATCTTGGATGGCTGGCCCACCCTTTTACGGTCGATAAGTATATCGACGACACCGCGCTGGGGGCGAAGCTGGTGATCGTGCGGGCCTTGGGAGGTCGGCCCTACTGGCCTTACGCCCTCGAACAGCTTTCCGCCCGGTTAGGCGAGGCGGGGGTTGCCTTCGCCGCTTTGCCCGGCGACGACAAGCCCGATGAGGAATTGTTCGGCCTCTCGTCCGTATCCCGCCATCGCTGGGAGATGCTTTGGTCTTACCTCGTCGAAGGCGGTCCCGTTAATGCCCGGCATTTTCTGGCGTTCGCGGGCCATATGCTGGGCCAAGGTGGCGTCCCGCCGTCGGCGGAGCCATTGCTGCGGGCCGGTTTTTACTGGCCCGACACGGGCATCGCCACGGCCGAAACCGTGCGGTCCAATTGGATCGATGGCGCGCCGGTCGTGGCGTTGACGTTCTATCGGGCGCTTCTGCAAGGCGCCGGGCTGCATCCTGTCGATCGGATGGTCGGAGCGCTGCGGCACCGCGGACTGAACCCGCTGCCGGTTTTCGTGGCCTCGTTGAAGGAGCCGGTTTCGGTGGCGACGCTTGAAGCGATCTTGGCCGAGACTCCGCCGGCGCTGGTGTTGAATGCCACCGGCTTCGCCGTATCCTCGCTCGCCGGTGCGGCGTGGCAGACCGATCGGACCGCCACCGTGCTGGACGCTCCCGGCGTACCGGTTCTGCAGGTGATCCTGTCCAGCGGCGACGCGCAGTCCTGGACGGAGACCATGCGTGGCCTGACCGCCCGCGAAATCGCCATGAACGTTGCGCTTCCCGAAGTCGACGGACGCCTGTTGACGCGCGCGATAAGCTTCAAGACGCAAGCCTACTTCGATGAAGCCACCGAATGCGCCGTCACGGCCTATCGGGCGCGCGACGACCGGGTGCGGTTCGTCGCCGATCTGGCGGCAAATTGGGTCGGCCTTGCACGATCCGGGGCCGCGGACCGCAAGGTGGCCCTGCTTCTCGCGAACTATCCCAACAAGGATGGGCGATTGGCCAATGGTGTCGGCCTCGATACGCCGGCCGCGACGATGCACGTGCTGAGAGAGATGAAAAATGCAGGTTACGCCGTCGAAAACGAGAGGGGGACCCCGGATGATCTCATGGCGCGGATCATGGCCGGGCCGACCAACTGGCTGACCGATCGCGCCAAGCGCGCAGGGGGTGAGACCTTGTCTCTGGCCGCGTATCTCGAAGCGTATGACAGCCTGCCTTGCGACTTGCGCCGCAAGATCGAAAGGCGCTGGGGCAGACCCCAGGACGATCCTTTCTTCCTTTCGGAAAAGACCTTACCCGGCACCGCTTCAAGCGGTGCGTCTGGGCGTTCGCAAGACGGCTGTTTCGCCTTGTCACTCCATCGCTTCGGCAATGCCGTCGTCGGTGTCCAGCCGGCGCGCGGCTACAACATCGACCCCGACGATACCTATCACAGCCCCGATCTGCCGCCGCCGCACAACTATTTCGCATTTTACTTCTGGCTTCGGGTCGAATTCGGCGCTCATGCCATCGTCCATATGGGAAAGCACGGCAATCTGGAATGGCTTCCGGGGAAAGCCGTGGCTTTGTCCGAATCCTGTTTCCCGGAGGCGGTTCTGGGGCCGATGCCCCATATCTATCCGTTCATCGTCAACGATCCCGGCGAGGGCACTCAGGCCAAGCGCCGTGCCCAAGCGGTGATCGTCGATCATCTGACGCCCCCGATGACGCGGGCGGAAACCTACGGTCCGCTGCGCGATCTCGAAACCCTGGTCGACGAATATCATCAGGCGGCGGGCGTGGATCCGCGCCGCATCGAGCATCTGCGCCGTGAGATCCTGTCGTTGATGAAGGCAGCACATCTCGACGCCGATCTGGGGGGGCCGCATGACGAGGATGCCGACAGCCGCCTGGCACGGCTTGACGCCTATCTTTGCGAGTTGAAGGAAAGCCAGATCCGGGATGGTCTGCACGTATTCGGCCAAGCGCCGCAGGGAGGGTTGGCCGACGAATTGATCGTCGCGCTCGCACGGGTGCCGCGGGGCGCGGGGCAAGGTGGCGACATGTCACTGCATCGGGCGCTGGCGGCCGATCTGAAGCTGGAATTCGATCCGCTGGACTGTGACATGGCTGCGGTCTGGGACGGACCGAAACCCGGCCTGCTGGAACGCGTCGGGCAAACTCTCTGGCGCAGTGCCGGCGATACGGTGGAGCGGCTCGAAGCTTTGGCCCTGGCCCTGGTGCGGGGTGAAGAGGATGTGCCGGGGCCTCTGAGCGCCGCCGTGATGGAACAGATCCAAATCCGCATGCGGCCCGCTGTGGAAACGGCGGGCCGGGCCGAGATCGAGGGCGTTCTGACGGCTTTGGACGGGCGTTTCGTGCCCCCCGGCCCCTCGGGGGCGCCGACGCGCGGACGATTGGACGTATTGCCCACCGGGCGCAACTTTTTCTCGGTCGACAACAGAGCGGTTCCGACCCCCGCCGCATGGACGCTGGGTTGGAAATCCGCGACCTTGTTGATCGAACGGCATCTGCAGGACTGCGGCGAGTGGCCGCGTGCCATGGCGCTGACCGCCTGGGGGACGGCAAATATGCGCACCGGCGGCGATGACATCGCACAAGCCTTGGCGCTGATGGGATGCAAGCCGCGCTGGGAAAGGGCGTCGGGACGCGTCGTCGGTTTCGAAATCCTGCCCGCGGGGGTTCTGGGCCGTCCACGCGTGGATGTAACCTTGCGCGTCTCCGGTTTTTTTCGCGACGCCTTTCCGGCGCAGATCGATCTGATCGCATCCGCCGCCCGCGCGGTGATGCAACTCGACGAATCCGAAGATCAGAATCCCGCTGCCGCGCGGTTTCGTGCCGAAGGCGGCGATATTCGGGCGGGATTTCGGGTGTTCGGCGCCAAGCCCGGCGCTTACGGCGCGGGATTGCAGGCCATGATCGACGAACGGCTTTGGGATCGGAAGGCCGATCTGGCGGAAGCCTTTCTTGACTGGGGCGGGTATGCCTATGGCGAGGGCGCGGATGGCACGCCCGCACGGGAAGCGTTCGCGCATCGTCTCGGCCGGGTCGAGGCGGTGGTGCAAAATCAGGACAACCGCGAACACGACCTTCTGGACAGTGACGACTATTACCAGTTCGAGGGCGGTATGGCCGCAACGGTGCAGACGCTGCGGGGGGCGCCGCCGCAGATTTACCATAACGACCATTCGCGCCCCGAACGCCCGGTGATCCGCACGCTGGATCAGGAAATGGCACGGGTGGTGCGCGCGCGCGCGGCGAATCCGAAATGGATCGCGGGCGTCATGCGTCACGGTTACAAAGGCGCCTTTGAGATGGCGGCGACGGTCGATTACCTGTTCGCCTTCGCGGCCACGACCCATGCCGTGCGCGGGCATCATTTCGATATGGTGTATGACGCGTATCTTGAAGACGAGGTCGTGCGCGGTTTCATCGAAAAACACAATGCGCCCGCTCTGAGGGAAATGGCCCAGCGGTTCCGCGAGGCGATCGACCGGGGTCTTTGGAATCCCAGATCCAATTCGGCCCGGGCGCGGCTTTCCGAACTGGCCGGGGAAGACGCCCTTGGATGAGACGGACGGCGGTGAGCGCGGGCAAGTTGAGATTTTCCGGAAGATCCCGAAACGGTCCGTGAACGGATCCCATGATGCCGTCTCGCCCATGCCGGAGCTGCAAAACCATTGAGACCGATCGAAAGACGCAACATCCTGGTTGGTATTTGAAAGCCGTGAATGTATCCTGTCGGGCGCGTGCGGTCAGGGGGCGGAACGATGAAGGACCGTGCCGAGATGGCATAGGGCCGAGGCTGAGGAACGATCTGTCGTGCCGCGCGGGCGGCGCCACTGAAGGAGGGGTCTGAATGAGTGAAGATGCCGCGCGTCACAGCGCGAAGATGGCCAAGAAGAAGGCCGCACGAGACAAGATCATGGCGACGAAAACCGAAAAGAAGGGTTTGGTGATCGTTCATACGGGCAAAGGCAAGGGCAAATCCTCGGCCGCGTTCGGCATGATTTTCCGATGCATCGCCCATGACATGCCGTGCGCCGTGGTGCAATTCATCAAAGGAGGTATGGATACCGGCGAACGAACCCTGATTCGCAGGCATTTCAGCGATATCTGCCAGTTCTACACCATGGGCGAGGGGTTCACCTGGGAGACGCAGGACAGAAGCCGGGACATCGAAATGGCGAGAGCGGCCTGGCGAAAGGCGCAGGAACTGATCCTTGACGAGAGGAATCGGATGGTTCTGCTGGATGAGATCAATATCGCGCTGCGCTATGACTATCTTGACGTTCAAGAGGTCGTGCACTGGCTGAAGGCCAACAGACCGAAGATGACCCATGTGGTCTGTACCGGCCGCAACGCCGGGGATATGCTGATCGAGGCGGCCGATCTGGTCACGGAAATGGAATTGGTGAAACATCCTTTCCGGTCCGGCGTCAAAGCACAGATCGGGGTGGAGTTTTAGAAGAGGGCGGGCCCGATCGAAACGTGGTTCGGGCCTATGCGGGCGCTGCCCGCGCAAGCCTCCTTCTGTAAGGTTTTCGCTCAGGGCAGCAGGATCGTCGCGCCGGTGGTTTCCCGTGCTTCGAGCGCCCGATGGGCTTCGGCGACCTGATCGAGCGGAAAACGCTGGCCGATATGTATCCTTACCTCATCCGACACGACCTTTTCGAAAAGCTGTCGGGCCATCGCCTGGCAGGTCGCGTGCTCTGCGATATGCGTGAAAAGTGTCGGGCGGGTGATTTTCAAGGAACCTTTTCGGCCCAAAACGGCAAGATCGAACGGTGGCACCGGACCCGAAGCGTTCCCGAAAGAGATCATCATGCCCAAAGGTTTCAAGCAGTCGAGCGAACCTTCGAACGTATCGGCTCCTACGGCGTCCATCGCGGCGTCGACGCCCTTTCCATCCGTCAGTTCGCGTATTCTTTCGGGGAAATTTTCCGACCGGTAGTTGATGCAATGCGCCGCGCCATGTGCCAGCGCCATCTGGCATTTTTCATCCGTGCCGGCGGTTCCGATCAAGACGACGCCTTCGGATTTCGCCCATTGGCAGGCGATCAGCCCCACACCGCCCGCGGCGGCGTGAAAAAGTACGACATCGCCCTTTGCAAGCGGTAAGGTGCGATGAAACAGATATTGCGTTGTCAATCCCTTCAGCATCATCGCCGCGCCGGTTTCGAAGCTGATCGTCTCGGGCAGCGGACAGACCTGGGCGGCGGACATGACCCGGGCCTCGCTGTAGGCGCCCGTGGGGGTGGCCG
>JBCCVK010000026.1:0-11982 GCA_039195495.1 Pseudomonadota bacterium | reverse complement strand
GTGAAGCGGTCGAAACGATTTCGCCCGTGACCATCGCCCGGATAGACCGTTTGCGCGCGCGCGCCGACCGGTTACGGCGGCAAACGGTGATCACTGCCACCGACCAAGCGCGTTTGTCCGAACGCGCTTGGTCGTTGCGACAAAACTTCTGATCCCCGGTCGCGGCCACCGCGCCGGTCCGTCAGTCCGAAGGCTGGCGGCGCGAGAGAATGCGCACGCGGGAGCGCTTCGGCCCTTATGCCTGAAGGCTTGCCGCGGAGACGGTCCATGCCTTGGCGGACATGCTCGACCGGCGGGTCGAGGCCCAAGGGATCGCGCCGCATATTCCCGTCTTCGATACGTCTGGGCGGAAGGACGGCGCCTTCGCGGCGGCCGACGTCGTCTACGATCACGAGGCCGACGAACGCGCCCGTCCGGGGGGAACGCTCTCGGACCATAGCGGCGGAACATCTCGAAAAACCGACCGGAGGTCGGCAGGGACGGAACCAGGACATATCTCGCGCGCAAAGAGGGCCGTACCGCCTGCATGCGCAAGCCAAGAGGCACCCCACACGCGGAAACGGAGAGGGTTCTCCGGCGCGTCCGCTCTGGCCAAATCGAAGGGATCGGTCTAAGGACCGACCGGGCCAGCGAAAGGAAGGCGCGATGCTTCTCTATCCTGCCGTCGATCTCAAGGATGGCCGATGCGTACGGCTCTACAAGGGCGATATGAATTCGGTCACCGTGTTCAACGATGATCCCGCCGCGCAGGCGCGTGCTTTTCAGAAGGCGGGCTGCGATTGGTTGCATCTGGTCGATCTGAACGGCGCCTTCGTCGGCGAACCAGTCAATGGCGCGGCGATCGAAGGCATCCTGGCGGCCATTTCGGTGCCCGTGCAATTGGGGGGCGGCATCCGGGACATGGCCACGATCGAAGCGTGGTTGACCAAGGGTGTCGCGCGCGTGGTCCTTGGGACCGCGACGATCGAGAATCCCGATCTGGTGCGCGCGGCCGCCCGCGCCTTTCCCGGCAGGATCGCGGCGGGGGTCGACGCCCGCGCGGGCCGGGTGGCCACCAGGGGCTGGACCGAGAACACCGGCATCATGGCAGCGGAACTGGCGAAATCCCTAGAGGATGCAAATGTCGCGGCCATCGTTTATACCGATATCGAGCGGGACGGTGCGATGCGGGGGCCGAATATCGCGGCCACCGAGGCGTTGGCCCGCGCCGTGTCTGTTCCGGTCATCGCCTCGGGCGGAGTGTCATCGTTGACCGACTTGCGCGCCCTGAACGGCACGGGCGTCATCGCGGGCGCAATCGTTGGCCGGGCGCTTTATGACGGCGCGATCGACTTGCGCACCGCCTTGACCGCGCTGCGAAACCGATCGCATCGTTCCGGTCCGTCTGATGGGGATCGGTCAGAATGAGACGTCTTGCATGCTGAAAACCCGTATAATTCCCTGCCTTGACGTGGCCAACGGCCGCGTGGTCAAGGGGGTCAACTTCGTCGATCTGATCGACGCGGGCGATCCCGTCGAAGCTGCCAAAGCCTATGATGCCGCGGGGGCGGACGAGCTTTGTTTCCTCGACATCGACGCAACCCATGAAAACCGCGCGACGATTTATGAACTGGTCACCCATACGGCGGAACAGTGCCGCATGCCACTCACCATCGGCGGCGGTGTACGTACGCCCGAGGATGCGCGCATCCTCCTGCTGGCAGGCGCGGACAAGATCAGTTTCAACTCTGCCGCCGTTGCCGATCCGGACGTAATCGCGCGCGCCGCCGATCGTTTCGGCAGCCAGTGTATCGTGGCGGCCATCGACGCCAAGGCCGTCGCCCCCGAAAGATGGGAAGTCTTCACCCATGGCGGGCGCAAATCCACGCATCTCGACGCCATCGAATTCGCGCGAACCGTGGTCGAGAAGGGGGCCGGAGAAATCCTTTTGACGTCGATGGACCGCGATGGCACCCGAGACGGTTTCGACATCGCTCTCACGCGTGCCGTGAGCGACGCGGTCGGCGTTCCGGTGATCGCAAGCGGGGGCGTCGGCAATCCGGACCATTTCGTCCAAGGCGTGATCGAAGGCGGCGCCAGCGCCGTGCTGGCCGCCTCCGTCTTTCATTTCGGCATCCACACCATCCACGAAGTCAAGCTGCACATGGCCGCCGCCGGTATCCCGGTGAGGATGGAATGACGACGCTCGAACGTCTTTACGCCACGATAGAGCAACGCAAAGGGACCGATCCCGCCGCTTCCTGGACGGCGAAGCTGCTGGCGAAGGGCGTCGGGAAATGTGCCGAGAAATTCGGCGAAGAAGCCATCGAGGCGATCATCGCCGCCGTCGGGAACGATCCTGAGAATCTGCGGGCCGAAGCGGCGGACGTGCTTTATCATCTACTGGTCATGCTGGCGGCTTGCGATGTGACGCTGGATGAAGTGCTGGGCGAATTGGAGCGACGCAAGGGCATCTCCGGCCTTGCCGAGAAGGCCGGACGCCGACACCTCTGACCGCGATGCCGGTCGGGTCGCATGGACGATCCTTCCTTGAACGCGCCGGCTTGTGAACATGGCGACGTTCCCGAAAACGCGCTCGAAACGAAAAGGCGGATACATTCCGGCGAACGGAGATCAAGTCGAACCTGACGGGATCGTCTTCGGAGCGGGTCGAAACGCCGGAGTTGCCTCTTGCGGTTCCGAAGAATGGCCGCGGGCGCTGCGCCGAAGCGGTTGGCGCCCCGGTCGGGCGCAAGGAGATCGATCGGGCACCGGGCGACGGATCTTTCAGCTGCTCGGTCCGAGCGCGACGTTTCTCGCGCCCATGACCAATGTCCACCATATCTTGCCGCTCCGCTCCTGCACAAAGGCGAAACCCATGTCCTGGGCCCGAGGGTCGAGAACGATGTCGCGCGTTCCGGGCTCCGCCATCCAGGCGGCCAGCGTTTCCAGCTCGGTCTCGAAGGTTTCCGAAATCGCTTCCCCGCGCAGGGTGCCGGGATAGCCGGCCCGCCGTACCCGGTCGATGGGCGAAGACCCGTCGGAGCCGAAATGCCAGGGGCGGTTTTGAACCGACATGTCGCGCGCATGGGTGGAGGCTGCGGCATTCAATGCGGCGTTCAGTCTTACGGGTCCCATGCCCGAGGCCGACCGCAGCGCGTTGACGCCGTTAAGCATGCGCAATTGAACCTGCGCCCTTCCCGTGAACGGAATGCGGTAGACTTTCGCCACCGTACCCCCACCGGCCGAGGAGAAGCCGGGTATTCCGGATTGCGTGCAAGCCGCGACGAAGAGCAGGATCAGAAAGGGCGCGACAGATCTCAGCATTTGCCATCCACGGCTTCGACGCGACCCTCTCTATCTGGAAGCGATGCTTCGTTCAAACATCTTGACGCACATTTTCCGATCACACATTCGTTTGATTTGCGAGTGCGTCTTTCCCGCACTATCACCCGATATGAGGCAAATTTCCAAGGATCGAAAACGATGACGGGTTCCTGCAAAGATCAATTCGATCGCCGTGCCTTCCTCGGCACCTCGGCAGCCGCCCTGGGGGGCATGACCGTGCCCGCCTTGGGCCAAACGTCCGCCGACCAGCCGGCCGAAACCGCGCGCCGGAACACGTCCGGTTTCCGCGCGCTGCGTTGGGAGCCATATTTCTCCAACCTCAGAAACGGTGCGATCCTGGTCGATACCACGTCGCGCGCCGCGCATTTCTGGTCAGAGGATCGAAGCATCTACAAGCTCTATCCGACCAGCGTGCCGATGTCCGAGGATCTGACCCGCCGCGGCCGCACAAGCGTGATCCGCAAGGTCGTCGGTCCGTCGTGGCGGCCGACCCCGGCCATGCGGAAACGCAATCCCGAATGGCCCGATTTCATAGGGCCCGGCCCGGACAACCCCCTGGGCACCCATGCGCTGTATCTCACCTGGACCTACTATCGCATCCACGGCACCCATGACACGCGCAAGATCGGCCGCCGCTCCTCCAATGGCTGCATCGGTCTTTTCAACGAGCATATCGCCGAATTGTTCGCGCTGACGAAGATCGGCACACAAGTGTTGCTAATTTGACGACATTGGGGCGATCGACGCGTCGCCCCGGATTGAGCGTTGTTGCAATTCCAAAGGGTTGCTGCTTAAAGAGTCATACGAGGTACAGTCTTGGCACCTGTGCGCAATTGATTGAGCGTCAGGTTAACTATCGGAGGATACGATGAAAAAGATCGCTTGTGCTGCTGCTTTCTCTCTCGCCGCGTCGACCGCTTTCGCGGGCTCGTACGACGACCCGATCATCGAACCTGAAATCATCGTGGAAGAAACCTCGTCCTCTTCCGCGGGTATTCTGGTTCCGCTGGCATTGCTGGTTCTGCTTGCAGTCGCCGTAAGCAACTGATCGTTTACGGAAAGTTGAAAATGGCTGGCGGTGGGCTGCCCCACCGCCGTCTTTTGTCGTATCAGCGATCGATCCATCCGCTCAAATTCGCGTGAACGATCTCGGACAGCGCCGCGATATGCGCGTCATCGTCGTTGAGGCAGGGAATGTAGGTGAAACGCTCTCCACCCGCCTTCTCGAAGCCCTCCTTTATCTCGTGCTTGATTTCTTCCAGGGTCTCGATGCAATCGGCTGAGAAGCCGGGTGCGATCACCGCGATGTTCCTGTTTCCCCGTTCCGCTGCCAGGCGCGCCACCTCTTCGATCGTATAGGGCCTGAGCCATTCCTCGGGACCGAATCTGGATTGGAACGCCGTCAGGATCTCGTCATCCCTCCAGCCCAACCGGTCGGTCAGTAACCGGGTCGTCTTTCGACACTGGCAGTGATACGGATCACCTTCCATCAGATAGCGTTTCGGGAGGCCATGATACGAGCAGACGAGCACCTCGGGTTTCGCGGCCATCGCCGCACAAGCGTGTTCCACGGACTTTGCCAGCGCCTCGATATACATCGGATGCTCGAAATACGGATCGACGACGCGTATCGTCGGTTGCCACTTGGTGGTCATGAGAGCCCGGAACAACTGGTCGTTCGCCGTCGCGGAGGTGGCACCGGCGTAATGCGGATAAAGAGGGAAGAACAGGATTTTACGGCACCCCCGGCCGATCATCTTGTGGACGGCGCTCTTGGTCGAGGGATTGCCGTATCGCATGCAGAAATCGACGACGACCCGATCGCCGTAAGCGTCCTTCATCCGCGTTTCGATCTTCTCGGTTTGATTTCTGGTGATCGTCATGAGCGGGCTTTCGTCCCTGTCCCGGTGCCAGATCGATCTGTAGGCTCTACCGGATGAAAACGGACGCTTGGTCAGTACGATCAGTTGCAATATCGGCTGCCAAAGCCAGGGCGAATAGTCGATGACGCGTCGATCCGACAGGAATTCGTTCAGATATCGGCGCATCGACCAATAGTCATGATTGTCCGGTGTGCCAAGATTGCCCAGCAGAACACCGATCTTGCCCGTTCTGACGGGTGGATGATTGGCCGGAACATGTGGTTGATCGGTCTTTGTCGCGGCCATCTGATCGGTGTCTTTCATGTCTGATCTCTGTCGTTGACGGGCTTGGCGTGTTCATCGAACTCGGTTGTCCCCAATGCGTCCGCCAATCGTATCCTGGCCGATCCCGGTTGCAATGGTTGTTGTTGGGAAGGATCCGGCGCCCATCCCGTCAGAAAGATCAACTCGAAGCTCGCATGAATGCGTCTTTCGATATTACCGTATTCGTCGCGATAGATACGCGCCGCGGCCTCGAACAGATCACGCGGCGGCGTCCGTTTGTGCCGCGCGACCAGCACGTTGGTTTCCCCCATCGCCCGCAGATCGTGCATCAAGGCCCAAAGCGATGCATAGCTCGCCCCGCGGGGAACGCTGTCCGCCACCGGCAGGGCCAGACCGGCGCGTTGCAAGAACGCGCCCGCATCGCGGAGTGCGATCATTGGCGCAATGCGGGGCGACATGCCGCCGAGCACTTCCGTTTCGGCCCGTCCGAGAACGTCCCGAAGTTCGCGCAAGGTTTCGCCGCCCGGGAAAACCGCCAGAAACAATCCGTCCGGGCGCAGGGCGTGTCGGCATTGCACCACGTGACCGACGGGATCATTGCTCCAGTGCAGACACATGGCGTGAAGCACCAGATCATGCGACCGCGGTTCCAGATCGAGGACGTCGTCGTCCCGAACGCTGCGTATCTCGGGAAAGAATTGCCTCCAAAGAGTCGGAAAGCCCGATACGACGGCCGGCGTCGTAAAGGCTCTGTTAACCTCCTTCAGTCTTTCCTGAAGCTCGGCGGCCGCTTCGTCGTGCAGGAACATCGCGTTCCTGTCGATGGCGCGCCTTCTGCGGCGCGCGAGCGCGTCGCGGTCGAACAGAGCCGGTGGACGGGAAGAGGTTTGGGGTTTCATCCTGATGGAGGATAGATGCTGAAGACGGGATTGCAATCGATCCTGAGATTCGTCTACCCGCCGCAATGTCTGACATGCGGTGCGCTTGTGGACAGCGATCACGGGCTTTGCGGGCCCTGCTGGCGCGACACGCCCTTCATCACGTCGCTGACATGCGATCTGTGCGGCCAGCCTCTGCCCGGCGAAGCGGGGGAGGAGGCGCATTGTGACGATTGCCTGCGGATCGCGCGCCCATGGCACAAGGGGCGTTCGGTCTTTCAATACGCCGCGAACGGGCGGCGATTGATATTGGGGCTGAAACACGGCGATCGGTTGGACTACGGCGCACCGGCGGCGCGGTGGATGGCCCTGAGGGCGCGCCTGATGGTGAAGGATCAGCCGGCGCTGGTGGTGCCGATCCCGATGCATTGGCGTCGCCAGATGAGGCGGCGTTACAATCAGGCGGCGGTCCTGGCGCGGGGGCTGGCGCAGGCGCTCGATCGACCCGCGTCGCTTGATCTGCTTTTGCGTCCACATGCGACGATGGAGCACAAGAACATGACGTCGAGGCAGAGATTCCGGAACATGGAAGGCGCCTTTCGCGTCAATCCGCGACGGCGAGAAAAGGCGCGGGGGGCGACGATTCTTCTCGTGGACGATGTGATGACGTCCGGCGCGACGCTCGCGGCAGGCGCCGAAGCCTGCCTTGCCGCGGGTGCGAGTCAGGTTTTCGTGCAGACCCTCGCACGCGTCACGAAAATCCCCTAAATTCCCTCTCGTAATCGTGCCAACCAGAGAGATTGCCGATGCCGGTCGTTGAAATCTACACCTCGCCACTTTGTGGCTTTTGCCATGCCGCCAAGCGACTTCTGACACGCAAGAACGTGTCCTTTGCCGAAATCGACGTCAGCCGGGATCCGTCCAGGCGACGGGAAATGACGGATCGCGCGAACGGGCGCCGCAGCGTGCCACAGATTTTCATCGGCTCAAGACATGTCGGTGGCTGCGATGATCTCTATGCTCTGGATCAAGCGGGTGAGCTTGATCCGATACTGGCCGGCTGAGGGGGAGGGGCCGTGAAAGTCGCGCTTTTGCAGATGACTTCGGGGGACGATCCCAAGACCAATCTCCGGACCGTTTCGCAGATGATGCGTGACGCCGCACGCTTGGGCGCCGCGTTCATTCTGACCCCCGAAATCACCAATTGCGTTTCATCCAGCATCGCGCATCAAAACGGCGCGCTGTTTTCGCAAAACGAGGATCCGATGCTGGCCGCGTTGCGCGATCAGGCCAGGACGATGGGTGTCTGGTTGCTGATCGGATCGCTCGCCTTGAAGACCGCGGATGCGGATGGGCGCTTTGCCAATCGTTCGTTTCTGATCGGCGCGGACGGCCGCATCGTGGCATGCTACGACAAGATCCATATGTTCGACGTGCAATTGAATGCGACCGAAACCTATGCCGAGTCGAAAGGCTACCGTCCGGGGAAGACGGCCATCGTTGCCCAGGCGCCCTTCGCGCGGATCGGAATGACGATCTGTTATGACGTCCGGTTCGCGTATCTGTACCGGGCGCTGGCCCAGGCGGGGGCACAGATCTTGACCGTGCCCGCGGCATTTTCCCCGGTGACCGGAAAGGCGCATTGGCACGTGCTCTTGCGGGCCCGCGCGATCGAGACGGGTTGCTTCGTGCTCGCGCCCGCGCAAACCGGTCAAAACGGACCCATGCGCGCCACCTATGGCCACAGCCTGGCCGTGGCACCCTGGGGCGAAGTGCTCCTGGATGCCGGAGAGGAACCGGGCGTTCATCTGGTTGAGCTGAACCTTGCCGACGTGGACAAGGCGCGACAACGCGTCCCGTCCCTTTCCCACGACCGGCCCTATCGTGTCGTTCCATGACATCCCAGACCGACAGTCTGGCCGTGGTGCTGTTCAGCGAGATTTTCACGGTCGATCAAATGGCGCGCAACCGCCTTACCAAGGCGCTGCCCAAGGGAATGGAGCTGTCGCATTTCTCCGTTTTGAATTACCTTGCGCGCGTTCAGGACGAGCGCACCCCCGCCGATCTGGCGCGTGTGTTTCATGTGACGCGCGGCGCGATGACAAACACGCTGAGCAAACTGGAACGGGCCGGTTATATCCATGTCCGTCCGGATTGGGACGACGCGCGCCGCAAGTTCGTCGCGATCAGCCCCGCCGGCCGCCGGGCCTTTAGCGCGGCCATGTGCGCGGTCACCCCCATCATCGCGGCGGTCGTCGACACATTGGGATCCAGCAAGGTTCGGGCGGCTCTTCCCATTCTACGCGAATTGCGCGCAAGGCTGAACGACGGGCGTTAGCGTTTGACGCTTGCGGTGACGTAGTTCACCGACAGATCCCGGTCGGACAGGGACCAATCCCATCGGACGAAGTCGAAGACGAACCCCTTGCGGTCAACGGGTGTCAGTTCCGCCTGCACGATCAGGCCGGACAGCTCGTCCGGGGTGATGAATTTTCGCCATTCATGCGTGCCTTTCGGCAGCCAGCGGACCACATGCTCGGCCCCGACGATCGCGAAAAGAAAACTCTTGAGGGTCCGGTTCAAGGTCGAACAGATCATCAATCCGCCCGGATTCAGCAATTTTCGGCACGCGATCAGATAAGAGGGCGGATCGGCGACATGTTCGATCACCTCCATGTTCAACACCACATCGAACCGCTCGTTCGCTTCGGCAAGGGCTTCGGCCGTTGCGTGACGGTAATCGATCGACAGGCCGGATCGTTCCGCGTGAAGCCGCGCCACGGGAATGTTGCGTTCCGCGGCGTCGACGCCGACGACGGTTGCTCCAAGCCGTGCCATCGGTTCCGACAACAATCCACCGCCGCAGCCGATATCCAGCAGGCGCAGACCCTTGAACGGCATGTCATCCCCCGGGCCGCGATCGAATTCGGCGGCAATCTGGCCGACGATGTAGTCAAGCCGGCAGGGATTCAGCATATGCAGCGGCTTGAACTTGCCATCGGGGTTCCACCATTCGTCGGCCATCGCCTCGAACTTGGCGATCTCGGACGGATCGACGCTGCTGATCGGTGCGGATGGCATGGACATCTGACCTTTGACTTGCGAATGATGATCGGTGGATGAGCGCGGTTTGACGTCTATATAGGTCGAACATGGATAAATCCTTGAGCCAAAAGCGCGCAGCGGAATATCTTTATCCGCCGGCCGAACCGTTCGACCGGCGGATGCTGGAGGTGGGAGATGCGCATCGGATTTACGTCGAACAATGCGGAAACCCGACAGGCGTGCCCGTGGTCGTGCTGCATGGAGGGCCCGGGGGCGGTTGCAGTCCGGCCATGCGGCGGTATTTCAATCCCGATATCTACCGGGTGGTCTTGTTTGACCAGCGCGGCTGTGGCCGGTCGCGGCCTCATGCCAGCGTCGCGAACAACACGACCTGGCATCTGGTGCGCGACATAGAAAGGATCCGACGGATCTTCGGGATTGATCGGTGGATCGTTTTCGGGGGCAGTTGGGGCGCGACGCTGGCGCTGATTTACGCGCAGACGCATCCCGAACGCGTGGCTTTTCTGGCTTTGCGCGGAGTCTTTCTGATGACTCAAAGAGAGCTCGCCTGGTTTTATGGCGGCGGCGCCGGTCAGTTCTTTCCCGATATTTGGGAGTGCTTCGTCGACCTTGTCCCCGAGGACGAGCGCACCGACCTGATCCGTGCCTACAACCGGCGCCTGTTCTCGGGGGACAGGATGCTGGAGACCAGGTTCGCCCAAGCCTGGGCCAATTGGGAAAACGCATTGGCCTCCATGGACTCGGAGAGGCGGAACAGCGCAAGCCCCACCGATTACGCCCGGGCTTTCGCCCGGCTGGAGAACCATTATTTCATCAATGCCGGTTTTCTGTCGGAAGATCAGCAGATCATGGCCAATACGGATCGCATCGCGCATATTCCGGGGGTTATCGTTCAAGGCCGTTACGACATGATCTGCCCTCCGCATGCCGCTTGGTCGCTTGCGCGCAGGCTCCCGAACATGCGGCTGCAGATGATCCGGATGGCCGGACATGCGTTGTCCGAGCCCGGCATCAGCGCAGAACTGGTGCGCGCGATGGATGACGTGTCGTTACGGCTGGCCGATATCGGTCTTTCCTGCGGATAGGACGGGAAAAGCCCGGTTCGTGCGAGGCATCTCCGCAAAAGCCTTTACTTAAGGGCCTGACCCGGTAACCTGGGAAACAAAAAACAGGGCCGACAAGGGAGATATGTGACGGTGAATGCGCTGCTTCGCATCGTGTTGCAGCGTCTGATCCTGGGAGGGGTGACCCTTTTCGTGGTGTCGGCGGTGATCTTCATCGCCGTCAATTCGCTACCGGGGGATTTTGCCCAAGTCATTCTGGGACAAGGCGCCACACAGGAGGCGGTCGATGCGATCCGTAGGGATCTCGCTCTCGACGAGCCATTGGTGACGCGATACCTCGGCTGGCTCGGCGACGTACTTCGGGGCGATTTGGGAACCAGTTTCGCCAAGGCGAATTTCGCCGCCTTCGTCGGAACCGACACGGGTTCCGGTCTGGACACCGTGGCTGCGCAGATCACCCCCCGATTCCGGAACACCATGTTTCTGGCCGGCGTCTCGGCCGCCATCGCGGTGCCCTTGTCGGTGATCCTGGGCGTATTGGCGGCGCTTTATCGGAACACGGTCTTCGACCGGGCGACCAACATTCTGACGCTCAGCTCGATCTCCAGCCCTGAGTTTTTTCTCGCATATATCCTGATCTTGTTTCTCGCCGTGCTGAATCCCCTCTTCCCGTCGCTGTCCAATATCTACGACGGCATGGGGTTCGGCGAACGCCTGAACCGGACTTTGCTGCCGGCCTTGACGCTGACCCTCGTGGTGACGGCGCATATGATGCGCATGACGCGGGCTGCGATCATCAATCTTCTGGCTTCTCCCTATATCGAAATGGCCCGGCTGAAGGGGGTGAGTCCGCTGCGCGTCATCGTCGTGCATGCCTTGCCCAACGCTCTGGCGCCGATCATCAGCGTGATCGCGCTGAATCTTGCCTATCTGATCACCGGCGTGGTCGTGGTGGAGGTGGTGTTCGTCTATCCGGGCATCGGGCAACTGTTCGTCGACAGTGTCAAGATCCGGGACATTCCGGTGGTCCAAGCATGCTGCCTGATCTTCGCGGCGGCCTACATTTTGCTGAATCTTCTGGCTGATATCCTGTCCCTCGTGTCGAACCCGCGCCTGAGACATCCGAAATGAAGATGATGCTTTATCTCGCCGCCCTGGTCGCGGTCGGTTTCGTTCTGGGCTGGATGTTCCGCTTCGCCGGTCGGCATGCGACGCGCAATGCCGCTTATTTCCGCGACATGCCGATGGGGGTCGCCTTCGGCTTTGCCCTGGGGGCGCTTCTGACCGGGTTGGGCGCCTGGTTCTATTTCGGAGATTTCGGAACGCGGAACACGTTTTTCCGATGGGCGGTACAGGGACTGATCGTGTTTTTCCTGGCGGGGTATCTGTTTCGTTTTCTGGGTCGCGTCATCGGCACCGCCGGTTCGCGAAAGCTGTTCCGGCGCATGCCGGTCACCGCGTCCTTCGGTCTCTTGATCATCCTGCTTTACGCGATTCTGG
>JBCCVK010000025.1:0-12001 GCA_039195495.1 Pseudomonadota bacterium | reverse complement strand
CAGAGTTTTTCGATCAGTTCCGGAACGGCGGTGAAAAGGTCGGCGACGAGACCGTAATCGGCGATCTGAAAGATCGGGGCCTCTTCGTCTTTGTTGATGGCGACGATGACCTTCGAATCCTTCATGCCCGCCAAATGCTGAATGGCACCGGAAATGCCCACGGCCACGTAGAGATCCGGCGCGACGACCTTACCGGTCTGCCCCACCTGCCAGTCGTTCGGCGCATAGCCGGAATCGACGGCCGCACGCGATGCGCCCACCGCCGCGCCCAGCTTGTCCGCCAACTTTTCGATCAAGGCGAAATCCTCTTCGGATCCGACACCCCGGCCCCCGGAAACGACGATACCGGCACTGGTCAGTTCGGGACGATCGCTTGCCGCCACCTTGTCCTCGATCCATTCCGACAGGTCGGGATTGGCGGCGGCGGGGATATTTTCGACCGGAGCCGGGCCGCCCGGGCCGGCGGCGTCAAACGTCGAAGTCCGAATGGTCGCCACTTTCTTGGCATCCGACGACCGCACGGTCTGGATCGCATTACCGGCATAGATCGGACGTTCGAAGGTCGCATCGTCGATGACGGCGATCACCTCCGAGATCACCATCACGTCCATAAGCGCTGCCACGCGCGGCAGCACGTTCTTGGATGCCGCGGTGGAGGGAGCGACGATGTGCTCATGGTCAGCGGCCAGCGCCACGATCAGATCGGCGACCGGTTCGGCCAGCGCATTGCCATAGATCGCGTCATCAGCGCACAAGACTTTCGCCACGCCGTCCAGTCGGGCGGCAGCCGCGGCGGCATCGGCGCAATTCGCGCCGGCGCAAAGGACGGTCACATCGCCCAATCGCCTGACCGCGGTCAATGCTTTGGCGGTCGCGTCAACGGCCAGTGCGCCGTCATTCACCTCGGCAATCAGAAGAACAGACATTATACCGCTCCCGCTTCCTTGAGTTTCGCCACCAGTTCGTCCACCGAGTCTACCTTGACGCCGGTTGCCCGCGCCTCTGGCTCACCCGTCTTCAGGATCTCGAGGCGCGGCGCGGCTTCGACGCCGTAATCCGATGGGGATTTCTCGTCCATCGGTTTCTTCTTCGCCTTCATGATATTGGGAAGCGAGGCATAGCGCGGCTCGTTCAGGCGCAGATCGACGGTGATGATGGCCGGCATCGCCACCTTGATCGTCTGCAGACCACCATCGATCTCGCGGGTGACGATCGCATGGGCGCCGTCCACGTCCACCTCGGAGGCAAAGGTCGCCTGGGACCAGCCCAGCAGTGCCGCCAGCATCTGTCCGGTGGCGTTCATGTCGTTATCGATCGCTTGCTTGCCGCACAGCACCAGACCGGGCCGCTCTTCATCGATCACGCCTTTCAGGATCTTCGCCACGGCCAGCGGTTCGATATCGGTATGCACGTCGTCGGCCGCGACGACCAGGATCGCACGATCCGCCCCCATCGCCAAAGCGGTCCGCAGGGTTTCCTGAGCTTGTTTGACACCGACCGATACCGCGACGACCTCTTCGGCCTTGCCGGCCTCCTTCATCCGGATGGCCTCTTCGATGGCGATCTCGTCGAACGGGTTCATCGACATCTTGACGTTGGCAAGATCGACACCGGATCCGTCCGCCTTCACGCGAACTTTCACATTGTAGTCGATCACGCGTTTGACGGGTACGAGGACCTTCATGCGTGTAACTCCCATCCGAAGGGCTGCAAAATTGCGCCTAAAGCTTTCCGGCGCAGACTTAGCGGGTCCATAACGCGAAAAACAAGGCAAAATCGACGTGTTCCGGCCCCAGGACGTCGCGTTCGGAGCCAGGCGACGGGAATGATGGCGCATTCGGACCAGATGCGAACGCGGCCCTGTGCGAAACGGCTCTTTCGTTCACCCTGGCGCGCTCCGGCTCTCGTGTCCGCGATCCTCTCGAACTCCGGATGTCCGGGACCCATCCAACGGAACGGGATGTCCGGGCGCTTGTGGTCCGTGACCCCTTCCTGCCTTGAATCGGCTCCGGCGGCCGGCCGGGGCCGTCATCGATTCGCGCCGGGAACCCAAAGAACATCCGCGCGGCCGTCGTCATTGGCGATCCGGGCCGCGCAGAAGAACCAGTCGCTGAGCCGGTTGAGATATCTCATGGCGGCCGGATTGACGGCCTCCTCTCCGGCGAGAGCAACGGTCAAGCGTTCGGCCCGGCGGCTGACGGTGCGGCACAGGTGCAAATGCGCGGCCAGCGGCGAACCGCCCGGCAAAACGAAGGACCGCAAGGGTTCCAGGACTTCGTTCATCTTGTCGATCTCGGTCTCCAGTCGGGCGACCTGGACATCGCCCACCCTCAAAGGCGGATACGACGCCTCCGCGTCCTTTTCGATATCGGGGCGGCACAGATCCGCGCCCAGATCGAACAGATCGTTCTGGATCATGGCCAGTTGCGCATCCATCTGCGCCGAGGCGTGCAGACGCGCCATGCCCACGCTGGCGTTGGTTTCGTCCACGGTGCCGTAGGCGGCAACGCGTTGCGAATTCTTGACCACGCGGGCGCCATTGCCCAAGGCGGTTTCCCCCCCGTCACCGGTCTTGGTGTAGATCTTGTTCAGAGCGACCATCAGCCCCCCTCTATCCGGCGATACGCCGCGAAAATCAGAATCATCACCACCGCTGCGAACTGGGCCAGGATCCGGTACCGCATGATGCGGTTCGCGTGCTTGCGGTTGAAATCCCCACCCCTTGCGAACCCTCCGATACCCGTCAAGAGAATACCCGCCACCGCGGCCATGGAAATGACGACGAAGACGAAGAGCGGATCGTTTGTCATATGCACATTCCTTCGTTACTCGGGTCATGTAGCGGCCCGTGCCGGAATTACGAGTGAAAAATCAACCCCTGGCGGTAAGCCAGTCGAACACCGCCAGCGGCATCAGTCGTTTCGTCCAATACATCAGGTAAGTCGGCGTGGTCACGAAATACCGCGCCTTGGGGCGCGACACCTCCAGAGCGTGAATCAGTTTTCTCGTCACCGCCGCGGGTGGAAGTTCGAACAGGCCGGATCCGTGATCGCCGTAAAGGTGAGGCATGATCTGGGTTTCGTATTGTTCGCGGCGGGCAGAGTGTTCCCAATCTATCCATTTCTCGAAATGCGGGATCGAGTTTCGGCGAATTCTGGTCGCAATGGGTCCCGGCTCGATCAGGACGATGTCGATGGGAGCGTCCCGCATCTCCAGTCGCAGGGTGTCGGTCAGCCCCTCCATCGCGAATTTGGTCGCGTTGTAGGCGCCCCGCCATTTCAGAGCGGTGAAGCCGAGAATCGACGAACAGTTGACGATCCGACCCTTGCCCCGCGCGCGCATGACCGGCAGAACGCGTCCGATGAGGTCGAAATAACCGAAAAGATTGACCTCGAAGATCGCGCGCAAGGCATCGCGCGGCAAATCCTCGACCGCACCGGGCACGGCGTAAGCGCCATTATTGAAAAGGGCGTCCAACGTGCCTTCGGTGCGCCCAAGCACCTCAGCGACGGCGGCCTCGATGGTGGTCGCGTCCGCGTAGTCCAGGACGAAACTTTCAAGACCCTCGCCGCGCAGTCTTGCGCAATCCTCGGCCTTGCGGCACGTCGCGAACACCCG
Organism: Pseudomonadota bacterium; assembly: GCA_039195495.1. Lineage (GTDB taxonomy): Bacteria > Pseudomonadota > Alphaproteobacteria > Rhodobacterales > Rhodobacteraceae > JBCCVK01. Next base: position 8,383 of record JBCCVK010000025.1, on the reverse strand, counting down.
CCATCCGCGCGCCTTCAACGCATGCGCGGCATCATGGCCTATCCCCGACGAGCAACCGGTGATCAGAATGGATCTCTGCATGGCTCCGTCCGTTTTTCGGTTTCGCATGTGCTAAGGGGCGGGCCACGCGATCGCAAGTCGGCTCATCGGGGGCGACCACGACGGTGTTTTCGCACCCCGAGAGACGTGCGCGCATGCAGATACCGGAAGCGCGCTCCGGTCGGCCCCGGATTCCTAAGGTGACGTGAGCGACAGGAATTCGCCGGATATGAACCCCTCTCCGATATCGCCAAGCCGGATCCGGGCCCAGCCGTCGACGCGGAATTCCAAAAGCTCGGCCGTGGCTCCGCGGCTCAACTGCCCGATCACCGGATCGTCGGTGGACGGGCCTTCCCGTACGTTTACCCGATCACCGGTGACGAACCAGATGTCCGGCTCGGTTCGGCGCACGACCCTCGGCACCGGCGCTTCGGGCCTGACCGAGGGGGCGATCGCCGGGATTGCGGTCGCCTGATTGCGGCTTTCCTCCGGCGTCGCTTCGGCGCGTGAGACCAACGCGCCCCGGTGAACGACGATGGGCGCGCCGATGCCCGAAGGGTCGCCGGGGCGCGTCTCGATCGGCGGGCGCGGCGCCGCCGGGACGTCGACGGTCCGGCCCTCCCGCCGCGGATCACCGTAAACCACCATCAAGATGAAAATCGCCGCCGTCAATGTGGCTGTAAGACGGAACATGGAATCGTCTCCGAGGGCTCGTCTGCAACCGTAGCAGGATTGCGCCCGGGATTTGGGAAAAACTTGCCCGGGATATGCCGACGGGTCGCTTTACGCCGCTTTGACATAAGGATATCACATCATCTATGGCTGATCTGACAGATGACCCCAAGATGAACCCGGCCGAAACCGCCGAACCTCTACGTCGCGCCATCGGCGAACGCTATCTGACCTATGCGCTGTCCACCATCATGCACCGGGCCTTGCCCGATGCGCGCGACGGCTTGAAGCCCGTCCATCGCCGTATCCTCTATGCCATGCGCCAGCTGCGCCTGAGCGCGGCCGGCGGCTTTCGCAAGTCGGCCAAGATCTCGGGGGACGTCATGGGCAACTATCATCCCCATGGAGACGCGGCGATCTATGATGCCATGGCGCGGCTGGCGCAGGACTTCAATGTTCGGTACCCGCTGGTCGACGGGCAGGGCAATTTCGGCAACATCGATGGCGACAATCCGGCCGCACCGCGCTACACGGAAGCGCGGATGACCGCCGCGGCCGAGATGCTGCTGGACGGTCTGGACGAGAACGCCGTCGATTTTCGAGCGAATTACGACGGCACGCTGCTGGAGCCGGTGGTGCTGCCGGCGTCCTTCCCCAATCTCCTTGCCAATGGAGCCGCAGGGATCGCGGTTGGTATGGCGACGAGCGTTCCGCCCCATAATATCGTCGAATTGTGCAATGCTTGTCTGCATCTCATCAAGGCCCCGAACGCCCGCGACGACACCTTGATGGATCATGTTCCCGGCCCCGATTTTCCCACTGGCGGCGTGCTTGTCGAACCGCGGGCGAACATTCTCGAGGCTTATCGCACGGGGCGGGGCGGTTTCCGGTTGCGCTGTAAATACGGGATCGAAGATCTGGGACGCGGCCAATGGCAGGTCGTCATCACCGAGATCCCTTATCAGGTTCAGAAATCCAGGCTGATCGAAAAAATCGCCGAACTCATTCAGACCAAGAAGATACCCCTTCTGGCCGACATACGCGACGAATCCGCCGATGATATCCGTCTGATTCTCGAACCTCGCTCCAAGAACGTGGATCCCGAGATGCTGATGGGCATGCTGTACCGCAACTCGGAGTTGGAGGTGCGGTTCAGTCTGAACATGAACGTGCTGATCGACGGGGTGGTTCCCAAGGTCTGCTCTCTCAAGGAGGTCCTGCGCGCTTTTCTGGATCACCGGCGCAACGTGCTCCTGCGGCGCAGCCGGCATCGGATGGACAGGATCGATCAGCGCCTCGAGGTGCTGGAGGGTTTCGTCGTCGCCTTTCTCAATCTCGATCGCGTCATCGATATCATTCGCTATGACGAAGATCCCAAGGATGCGTTGATGCGCGAGGATTGGGGGCGCAAATTCGCCCGCGCCGCGTCACAGGCCACCTATCGCGGCCCCACGGGTACGGTCGAGGATGGCCTGACCGAAGCCCAGGCCGACGCGATCTTGAACATGCGTCTGCGCAGTTTGCGCCGTCTGGAGGAGGTCGAACTGATGCGAGAGCGCGACAGACTGATGATCGAGCGCACCGAATTGGAGGATCTGCTGGCCGAAGAGGACCTGCAATGGGCCAAAATCACCCAGCAGCTTCGCGAGATCCGCAAAAGTTTCGGCAGCGCGGATGAAGGTGGTGCCCGGCGCACGACCTTCGCCGAGGCGAGAGCGGTTGAGGAGATACCGCTCGAAGCGATGATGGAACGCGAGCCGATCACCGTGGTCTGTTCCAAGATGGGTTGGATCCGCGCCATGACCGGCCATATCGATCTGACCCGCGAATTGAAATTCAAGGACGGCGACGGGCCGGGCTTCACCTTTCACGCCGAGACCACGGACAAGCTGCTGATCTTCGGCTCCAACGGGCGGTTCTATACGTTGTCGGCCGCCAACCTGCCCGGAGGGCGCGGTATGGGAGAGCCCGTGCGACTGATGGTCGATCTGCCGAATGAGGCTGAAATCGTCGCTCTGTTCGCGCACCGCCCCGAAGGCAGGCTGCTGATCGTCTCCTCCGCGGGCGACGGTTTCATCGTTGCCGAGACCGAAGTTCTCGCCCAAACGCGCAGTGGCAAGCAGGTGTTGAATGTACGTTCGCCTGTCACCGCCTGCGTGTGCCGGCCAGTTCGGGGCGATCATCTGGCGATCGTCGGCGAAAACCGCAAGATGCTGGTCTTTCCGCTGAACGAACTGCCCGAGATGAGTCGCGGCAAAGGCGTTCGGCTCCAGAAATACAAGGATGGAAGGCTCAACGACGCCATCACCTTCCCATTGGCCGAAGGGTTGCGTTGGAAGGATCCGGCCGGGCGCACGCGGACCGAGACCGATCTGACCGAGTGGATCGGCAAACGAGCCGGCACGGGACGCATGGCACCGCGCGGGTTTCCCCGCAATAACCGATTTGCCGATTGAACCCGCCCGCTCAGGCCATGTCACTCAGACCCCAACCCGCATATGAAGTATCCTCCCGGAACGGCGCACCGGAAGATCTCCTTTACGGCCGTTACACCGGCACCACGGGCGCTTTGCTGATCCTCGCGGTAAAGACAGGCTTTCTCACCGTCGTGACGCTCGGTGTTTACCGGTTTTGGGCCAGGACCCGCATCCGGCGTTACGTCTGGTCCGCGACGGCGCCGGGTGGTGAACCCTTCGAATATACGGGCACCGGTCTGGAAAAGCTTCTCGGTTTCCTGATTGCGGTCGTCGCGGTCGCTTTCGCGCTTGGCGGCTTGCAGATCCTCCTGTTCTTTCTGGGCCTGTCGATGTTTTCGGGCAGCGATGATGAAACCGGGCTTCTTCCTCAGATCGCGGCGACGCAGGCATCGCTGCTGGTTCTTCTGCCGTTGATCTTCTTCGCCCAGTATCGGGCGCGGCGCTACAGGCTGTCGCGCACCCGATGGCGCGGCATCCGCTTTGGGATGGATCAGGGCGCGGCGGGATATATGTGGCGTGCGCTGGGGCACGGCATGTTGACGCTGGCGACGCTTGGTCTGCTCCTTCCCCGCCAGACCTTCTGGCTGACGAAATACAAGATCGACCGCACACGTTACGGCGATGCGTATTTTCATCAGGCCGGACGATGGCAGATGCTGTATCCGGCGATGCGGCAGTTGATCATCGCGGTGGCGATCCTCGTTGCGCTGGTGGGGGCCGGTTTCGTCATGCAAAACCTGGCGCTGGCGTTGGTCGGGATAATCGTGGGCCCGCTCTGGTTCGTGATCGGTATCGCTTCATACCGCATCAATTGCCTGCGGATCATGGCCGATCATCTGTCGTTGGGGCGGGATGTTCGTTTTCGATGCGACGTGCGCACGTCTTCGATCGTAACCAAAATCGTCATCGGCGGCATGCTCGTCAGCATCGTCGCCGGAATTGCTTCGGCCATCTTCGCAGCCTTCGCGGAGCTGCTGATCGACCCGGAGATTCTGATCAGCGGGCAGGCGCCCGGTCCGCTACCTATCGTCTTCGGCATCGTCGGTATCCTGTTTCTTTTCGCGCTTTACGGCGCGCTCGGTCTGGTCTTCATCGTGCAGCCGGTTTACGCCCGAATCGTCGAGACCACCGCGCTCATCAACGCATCGGCGGTGACCGGCATCCGCCAGAGCAGGCAGGACGACGCCATGGACGCCGAAGGTTTCGCCGACGCGCTCGACGTCGGGGGCGCGTTCTAGATGGCGCTGGCACGAGCCATCTTTTACGACGGAGAGGTTGCCGAGGGTCACGATGCCGCGCTGTTTCCGGATGGCGATATGCTGCGGATCGAGCGGACGGACGGGCAGGTCGTCAAATGGCCCTTGTCCGACATTCGGGAAGAACGCGATCATGGATGGGAAAAGGGGCTTGTCCTATGTCGTTTGACCAGCCCCGATCGCCTCGTCATCCGCGCCCGCGCGGACGGACACGCCGTCCGCGCAGCCCTGCCGCATCTTCGCAAGCGTGACATCGACCGGTCCGCCATGCGTCGTGTCGCGCTGTGGGGCATGGGGGCCCTGATGGCCCTGGCGGCCCTGCTTCTGGTGATTCTGCCCGGCCTGGCCAATCAGCTCGCACCGCTGATCCCGCCCGCGCGCGAGGCGGCGTTCGGAGAAGCGTTGGTGCGGCAAATGGCCCGAATGCTGAACGACACGGACGAAACCGACACCCCACCCTTCTGCGCGACGAACGAAGGCCGCGCGGCGCTGAACGCCATGGCGGCGCGTCTACTGGAGGGGCGGAATCTGCCCTATACGCTGAAGATAGAGGTGCTGGATCACGACATGATCAACGCCTTCGCCGCTCCGGGGGGATGGGTCGTCATCGTCAGGGGGCTGTTGGACAAGGCGCGTTCCCCGGACGAGGTGGCCGGCGTCCTGGCCCATGAAATCGGGCATGTCGCGGCCCGGGACCCGACCCGACTGGCCTTGCGCGGCGTCGGTTCTGCAGGGCTTCTCGGCCTCGTCTTCGGAGATTTCGCCGGTGCGGGCGTCATGGTGCTGCTGGCGGACAGGCTGCTAACGGCGTCCTATACCCGCGATGCGGAACGCGCCGCGGACGATTATGCGCTGTCGATGCTGGCGGATGCCGGTATTTCCTCCGATGGGCTGGCCGATTTCTTTGCCCGCCTCACCGAGCGATACGGGGACGATCGGGAAGGCGCCTTGCGCTATTTCGCATCGCATCCCGCCCCGTCGGATCGGCTGGCACGCGTGCGTGCCGGCAGCGATGTTCGAAGTGAAACCCCGATCCTGACCCCCGGACAGTGGCAGGCGCTCAAATCCATTTGCAGGACGTGACGCATCCGGAACCGATCGTCTTGATCCGTTCGATTTTCGGCCGAAGCCGGGGCCGCGCGGATCACGACCGATCCGGTTCTCTCATCTTTGCATGCGGTTTTTTTGAGCTTTCTTCTTTCGGTGTCTGCGGCTGCGGTCGTTCCGTGCGAAGGCGCTGTTTCATCATGGGGTCGGCCGGGTGTGTCGGCAGGGTGGCAACCTCAACCGGCTGGTCGAGGCCATTGCCACGGAAGCGTCGCCCGTGTCTCACGCCCTCCTTCGGAGGCCGTCCCGAACGGGCGCTCCGGTTCAGGTCCCCTCTCATTTGTCATGGCCTGAGCCCCATTTCCTCTGACCTTCTCCCTTATATCGGGGCCATTGCGAACTGGAATTTTCCACCTTTGAATGGAGGAAGGAGGAAGACCAATGAAACGGAAGCGTTTCACAGAAGAGCGAAGCATCGGCGTGCTGAAGGAGAGCGAGGCAGGTGCCAAGACGGACGACATTTGTCGGCGTCACGGCATCGGTTCGGCTACGTTCTACAGTTGGCGTAAGAAATACGGCGGCATGGAGGCTGGCGATGCGAAGCGGCTTCGCGCTCTTGAGGCTGAGAATGCCAGGCTGAAGCGGATCGTTGCGGACCAAATGTTGGACATGTCCGCGATGAAGGCCCTGCACCGAAAACATTGGCAAGCCCATGGCGAAGCGACGCGCTGTGGGCTTTCCGATGACGAAGCTTGGGTTCAGTGAGCGGCGCGCATGCCGGATCGTCGGGCTGGCGCGGTCGGTGCAGCAGTATCAGCCCATGCCAAAGGACGATGCGGCGGCAATAAAGCGCATGAAGGCGTTGGCATCCGAGAACCGGCGATACGGCTATCTGCGTCTGCATGCGATGCTGCGACGGGAAGGCTTGGTCGTGAACCACAAGCGCGCCTACCGGCTCTCCACCGGGCATGGCCTGCAGGTTCGTACGAAGAAGCGGCGCATGTTACCGAGACGGGATCGTGTTTCGCCTCAGGTGCCAGAAGGACCGATACAACGATGGTCCTTGGACTTCGTCAGTGACCAGTTGGCTGACTGCCGCCGGTTCCGTATCCTGTGTGTCCTTGATGACTTCAGCCGGTTCTGTCCCGGCCAGATCGTCGATGTGTCGATCCCCGGCGCGCGCGTCGCCCGGTTCCTCGATGACCTGGCGCTGAGGATCGGATTGCCCGAAGAGATCATCCTGGACAACGGCCCTGAAGGTACCAGCAAGGCCATGTTCGACTGGTCAGAGCGAAGGGCTGTCCGTCTGCGATTTATCGAACCAGGCAAGCCAGTGCGAGACGCGCATTCGTGGAAAGCTTCAACGGCAAGTTCCGCGATGAGTGAGTGTCTGAACCTTCACTGGTTCCAATCTCTCCGCCATGCCCGCGAGGAAATCGGACGATGGCGCAATCACTACGACACCAAGCGCCTACATTCAGCGCTTGGATATATGTCCTCAACGGAGTTCCTAATGAAAACCACCGCGCCAGCGCTCGAGACTCTTGCGGTCTCCACGCTGCCGCTCAACACTGAAACCCAACCGAAAATTCCAGATCAAACCCGCCCTAATCAAGGGGAAAGGTCAATGCCTTCCACATCGCCTACCTTGCGGGTCAGACCATTTGCCGACGCAAAGCGTCGAATCCCAATCCTGACGGTTTCAACAAGCGCGCGCATACGGTTCCGGCCGCGCGACACCAGCCAGGCGGCCACCGCATTCGTTGAGCATCGACAAACTCTTTGGCCCCTCCGATTTCGGATACTGCGCAAGAATGCCCTGAACTTAGCCCCAGCGCGCCGCGTGCACTTCTTTGACCGACATTGGCGGCAAGGCGCTAAATGTTTTGTCTGCCTTCCCGCATTCTGAAGACCAAACGATAGTGCAACCCAGAGCAAATCTGTCATCTCCGGCAGTGCCGCACTCGTCCACGAAACACAAGATTTTCTTGTTGGGGCGCGTCATGCCTTAGCCTGCCCTGCCCCTACGCCTGGTGCGCGCCCTCGCGTTCGGTATCTTTGTCTTTTCGCGCGCCACACGGCGTTCTTCCCGCTCTTCGGCGACGTCGGGCACCAGCATCTTCAGTCTGCATGCGGCGACCACCGAGAGCGGGCCCCGATCGAGACAAGGGCCGTCAGCTTCGATTTCTGACCATAAAACACAGTTGAACATTCAGACATGATCTATAATGTCGGAAAGAGTAAGAGACTTTTAAGTTTATTTTGAGTGGATCTTGAGAGTAGCCCATGGGTCGTTTTACCTAGACGCATCACATGGCCGTTTGTTTAAAATTTCGTGAACAGTTTTTACTTGGATCGGAGGATCATGAACAGCACCTTAGGCTTGGCGGCTATCGCGATCATTGGCGGTTGCGCAGTAGCCCTTCAAGGTCAGTTTATGGGTATGATGGATCGCAAGATCGGTACGAGCGGAAGTTTGTTCATAAATTATCTGAGCGGATTCTTGATCGCGAGTCTCGTCTTATTTCTGACGCAAAGTGATAATTTGAAAAATATATCCCAGATCCCCTGGTATGCCTTCACAGTGGGTCTTCTGGGTTTGATCATCGCTGGTTCCATAGGTTACTCGGTGCCGCGCATAGGTCTTTCGACGACTCTTACGATCATCGTCGCATCACAATTCATAGTCGCGATGATCTTAGAGCACTACGGGATTTTCAGCGATGTTAGAAAACCGGTAGATCCGTGGCGCTTATCCGGCGCATGCGGTCTCATCATCAGTGTCTGGCTTCTTACAAACAATACCATATCAAAGTAGGGCAATCAGAACTACTGCTATTATTCTCATGAGTCTGCAAAATTTCAGACACGCTTTCCCTTAACATAAATGCT
>JBCCVK010000024.1:0-12111 GCA_039195495.1 Pseudomonadota bacterium | reverse complement strand
ATCGAGACGATCCCCGCCACCTATGGCTTCCCGATCCCCGCGGAGAGTTACCTGAAGACCTGCCAGGATCTCTGCCACGAATACGGGGCCAAGTTCATCTCGGACGAGGTGCAGACGGGCCTGATGCGGACCGGCGTGATGTGGGGCTGGCAGGGCTATGGTCTGCGGCCCGATATCTTCGTCTGCGGCAAGGGGCTGGGCGGCGGCATTTATCCGATCAGCGCCTGCATGGTGACCGAGGAATGCGGTCAGTGGCAGGTCGAGGATGGCGCAGCCCATATTTCGACGGCGGCCGGATCGGAACTGGGATGTCTGGTGGGGCATCACGTGATCGAGATGCTCGAGCGGCCCGAGGTGATCGCGAATGTCGAATTCGTGGCGCGGTTCTTCGCGCAATCGATGGCCGAGATGAGGGCGCGGCACGACGATATCTTCGTGGGCGTTCGGCAGCGTGGCGTGGTGCTGGGGCTGGAATTCGATCATTCGGAAGGTGCCGTGGCCGTGTCGCGGGCGCTCTACGAGAATGGGGTCTGGGCGATCTTTTCCTCGCTCGACAAGCGGGTGCTGCAATTCAAGCCCGGCCTCGTGAAGGATGTCGAACTCTGCCAGGAGGTCATGGATCGCTTCGATGCGGCCATGCCGCTGGCACGGCAGCTGCTGAAGACGATGCAGAGAGCTGCCTGATGCCGCAGGCCATCCCTTTGCTGAACGTGCCGGACCGCTCTTTGTCCGCGGCGCGAATGATGGTGGGCCGCGCCGCCTGGGCCGCGAGATACTATCGCGCGTTCACACGCGAAGCCGTGCTGCGCATTGCCGGGGCCGTGGCCAAGGCGGGGCACGACAAGGCCGCGCATTACGGGGAATGGGCCGTTCGGGAGACCGGGTATGGCGTGGCCGAGCACAAGACGATCAAGAACCGGCTCTGCACGTATGCGTTGCTCGACCATTACCGTGACATGGATCTGGTGACGCCGCGTATCGACCGCGCCGCCAAGATCATCGACATGCCGAAACCCGCCGGGGTGGTTTTCGCCCTGGCGCCCGCCACGAATCCGGTGGCGACCGTCAATTACAAGGCGATGCTGGCCATCCTGAGCCGCAATGCCATCGTGCTGAGCCCGCATCCGGCGGCCAGGGAATGCTCGGCCGACGCGGCAAGGCATTTGGCCGGAGCGGCCGAGGCGGCGGGCGCCCCGTCGGGTTTGATCCAATGCGTCGAGGACCCTTCGGTGCCATTGGTTCAAGACATCATGACCTCGGACAAGATCAACGTGATCATGGCCACGGGCGGCAACGCCATGGTGCGTGCGGCCTATTCGTCGGGCAATCCGGCGCTCGGGGTCGGACCCGGGAACGCGGTGGCCTATGTCGATCCAAGCGCGCGGGCGGATGCCGCGGCGAAGTGCCTGGTCGACAGCAAAGCCTTCGACAATTCCGTCCTCTGCACCAATGAAAGCGTCGCGCTCACGCTGGAAGGCAATCGCGGCAACCTCGAACGCGCCTTGCGCATGGCGGGGGCCTATATCTGCGACGAGACCGATACGGACCGACTGCGCGATTATCTTTTCACCGGTCGCGGCTTCAATCCGGAGGCCATCGGCAGGTCGGCGGCTTGGATCGCCGAGCGGGCGGGCATTCGGGTCGGCCCCTCCGTCAGGGTGCTGGTGCCCGTGGTCCCAAGGCCGGGGCAGGACGACAGGCTTTTTCATGAGAAGCTCTGTCCGGTGCTGACGCTGACGGCTGCGGTGGATTTCCAGCAGGCGCTGACATTCGCCGCGCAGACGGCCAGGCGCGGTGCGGGCCATTCCGCGGCATTCCATGGCGAAGACCAGGACCGGCTCGTCGCGTTCTCCCGGGACATGCCGGTCTACCGGGTGGTGGTGAATGCCCCCTGCAGCCAAGGCGCGGCGGGCTTCGCCACCCATTTGCCGCCCGCGTTCATGATCGGCACCGGATATGCCGGCCGATCGTCGGTGGGTGAAAACGTCGGACCGCAGCATCTGGTGCACTGGACCAAGATCGCTTTCGGGCGGGACGTGCCCGCGAATCTGCATGACATCGATCGCGCGCGCGTGCCGACCGCGCGCGCCTCCGGCCCTGCGCCGGGCGACGTGCACCGGGCGCCCGACCCCTTGGTCAGTCGTGACAGGCTGCGCCAGTTGATCCTCGAGGAACTCCGCGGTCTGCGGGAGACGCGGGGATGACCGATCTGCGCGCCTTCATCTTCATCGACCAGCTACAGCCGCAGACTCTGGCCTATGTCGCGACCTGGATGCGGGGGGCGCTGCCGCGGGCGCGGATGGCGGCGCAGATCGTGGAGATCGCGCCGGGCCTCGATATAGAGAGGCTGACCGATGTCGTGCTCAAAAGCGCCGAGGTGCGTGCGGGGCTTCTGGTCGTCGAACGACGGTTCGGAACGCTTCAGTTCCATTCCCATTCCACGGCCGAGGTGCGATCCGGTGCCCGCGCGATTCTCGAGGCGCTCGGTCAGACCATGGACGAGGTGGCCAAGCCCAGGATCCTGGCCTCGAAACTGGTGACCAGTATCGAGGATCTGCACGCATTCCTGATGAACCGCAACAAGTTGGGCTCGATGGTGATCGGCGGCGACAGCCTCTACCTGCTCGAATGCCAGCCGGCGGCCTATGCGATCCTGGCCTGTAACCAGGCCGAGAAAGAGGCCGATGTCAAGCTGATCGACATGCGGATGATCGGGGCCAACGGTCGGCTCTATCTGGCGGGCACCGAAGCGGATGTCCGACATGCTCGGAACGTGGCGGAAGGCGCTCTTCGCGATGCGGGGGCCGTGTGATGCCGACGCTTCGGGAAGAAATTCGCGCGATATTGCGCGAGGAATTGGCGGCGCTTCGCCTGGAACCCCGGCAGCGCGTCGAGGAAACGGTGCGGATCGCGTCTTCCGAGGATCTGACCCGCTTTGCGCAGGACCTCGTGTCGCGGGCGGTCGATCCGGATTTCGCGGCGCAGCTCCGGAATGGGCAATTGCGCTTCGTCTTGGCGGATCCCGCGCGGATGCTCACCGGGCCGACCGTCGCGAACCCGGACGGACCCGCCATGCCCATGCTGGACAAAAAGCTCGTGACCGAACGCGACATAGCGGAACTGGGCCGCGCCACCCGGACCATCCGCCTGTCCAAGCACAGCCGTCTCACGCCGCTTGCGCGGGACGAGGCGCGCCGCATCGGGCTTAGAGTCGAAAGGAACGAGGCATGATCAAGGGGCGCGTCAAGGGCAAAATCTGGTCGTCGCGTCATTTGGATACGTTTCCACCCGGTGCCTTGCTGGAGATCGAAACGCAGAACGGCGGTTCGCTGATCGCATTCGACCCGTTGGGATGCAATGCCGACGAAGCGGTGCTGATCGCTCAGGGCTCGGTCGCGGCGGCTTGCTTCAATGGAAAAACCGTGCCGGTCGACGCTTTGATCATCGCGTCGATCGACGAAGAAACCAAGGACAGGACGTGAAGGAAAGCCCATGGCGAATCTTGCAATCGGAATGATCGAAACCAAAGGCTACGTTCCGGCGTTGTCGGCGGCGGATGCGATGGTAAAGGCCGCGAATGTGGAAATCGTGGCGCGCAACGAAGTGGGCGGGGGATTGGTGTCCGTCGTGGTCAAAGGCGACGTCGGCGCCGTCAAGGCCGCCACGGAAGCCGGGGCCCAGGCCGCGAGCCAGGTCGGCGACGTAACCGCCGTGCACGTGATCCCGCGCCCGCATGTCGAGCTCGGCAAGCATTTCGAGGCGACCGGGTAAGCGCGGCTCGGGGGGGGTATTGTCGGCATGACGGAACTTCGCGTGTATCTGCCGATCGAGGATCTGCAGCCTCAGTTCGCGGCCTATCTCTCGTCGCCTACGCGTGCGCGCGCCTATCCGCCCTTTCGCGGTCAGAACGCGCTGATCGTCGAGGTCGCGCCGGCGCTGAGCATTCATCGCATCGTCGATCTGGCGCTCAAGGTCGCGCCGGATATGGAACCCGGTCTTCTGTTCACGGAACGCCAGTTCGGGCTGCTGGAGCTGCACGCCGACCATATGGACGCGCTGACCGCGGCGGGAAATGCGATCCTCGAGGGGATCGGCGCGAAACCTGCAGATCAGTTGAAGCCGAAGGCGCTGTTTCACGACATCATCGAAGATCTCTCGGATCAGCATGCGATCGTTCTCAACCGTTCGCGGGATGGGTCGATCCTGGTCCCGGGCGTGGCGTTGCTGATCTACGAGATGAGCCCGGCGCTGTTTGCCTGTGTCGCCGCCAATGAAGCCGAAAAGGCGGCGCCCGGCCTCACGGTCAACGATGTGCAGATGATGGGCGCGACGGGCCGCATCTTCATGTCCGGATCGTTCGACGACACGAACGTCGCCCGGGACCGCATCACGGATGTTTTGAAAGGGATCGATGGTCGTCCCGGATGAGGGCGATGAAAGGGGAAGACTCCCGCAACGACAACCAACCGATAGGAGGATGATAAGATGAAATCCGTATTGTCCAGGCGCCAGTTCGCGGGGCGCATCGCGGCTTTGGCCGGTGTGGCGGCGGCGAGCCCGCTGAACCCGGCCGCTGCCGAACGCAACGACCAGATGAACATTCTCTGCTGGGAAGGATATAATTCTGACGACGTGCTCGATCCCTTCCGGTCGATGAACCCGGGCGCCCAGATTCGCGCCGAAAGCGGCACCTCGGACCCTGACATGATAAACAAACTCCGCGCCGGCGAAATCTCGGTCTGGGATCTGATCAACGTCAATCAGCCCTGGGCCCGCGACCAGCTTTATCCGGAGGGACTGATCAAACCGCTCGACAAGGACCGGTTCATGCCGTTCTTCGACAGGATGCTGCCGGAATTCGCGGCGCCCTATCCACTGTCATTCGCGGAGGACGGCAGCCTGATCGGGATGCCGCAACGCTATGGTCCGTTCAGCTTCGTGGTGAACACCGATGTGATCAGCCGCGAAATGGCCGAGGATCAGGGCTGGAACCTGTTTCTCGATCCGGACATGAAAGACCGGTTCGGCGTGCTGACCTACGACAACTGGAACGTCATCCACATGTGCCTGACCGCCGGGCTGAACCCGTTCGCTCCGATCGACGGCGACGGCGCGGCCCGGTTCAAAGCCACCGCCGAGGCGATCTTCGGCGGCTCCAAACTGCTGACCGACGATCTGGTGGCGATGAACACCGCCCTCATCAATGGCGAGATCGATGCCTATTTCACCGGCGGCACCTACACCGCCTCTCCCGCGCGCTACGATGGCGCCACCAACGTGCGCGGCATCACCCCGAAAACCGGCCCCGTCGACGGCAAGGGCGGTGTGGTCTGGGTCGAACTGACCTCGGCGGTGAACAACCCCGATCCAAGCGACCTGGCCGAGGACTTTCTGGAATATGTGCAGGGGCCGGATGTCTCGAAGGCCGTGGCGTTCACGGAAGGCACATATAACCCGGTCAGTCAGATGGGCGATCCGGCGGTCATGGCCGAGTTCGACGCAGAGGAACTGGACGCGATCCAAATGGACAGCCTCGCGGACGAAATGGGGCGGTCGTTGGACTACGACGTCGTGGCCTCCTATGACGTGCTGATCGATATCTACGCGCAAGCGCGTCGCTCGTAGCGGGTGCGCGATGCCTCGGCGCCCATGTCCGTGCCGGGGCGCGTTCAAGAATTCACCGGGAAACCCATGACTGCCACCCCTCTTTTGCGCCTGCGCAAGGTTGTAAAAGCCTTCGGGAAGTTCACGGTCTTGCATGGCATCGACCTCGACATCCTCGAGGGCGAGTTCTTCACGATCGTGGGGCCGTCGGGCAGCGGCAAGTCGACCCTGATCCGTCTCCTGGTGGGGATGGACGAGGTAACCTCGGGCGAGATTCACTTGCGCGACGAACGCATCGATAAGACACCCGCCAATCTGCGCCCAACCTGCATGGTGTTCCAGTCTCTGGCATTGTTTCCGCATATGAGCGTGGGCCGAAACATCGAATTTCCCCTCAAGCTGCGGAAGATCGCGCCGGGGACCCGACGCATACGCGCGCTGGAGCTTCTCGATCTTCTGCGTCTGCCGCGCGACTTTTACGACAAGCGCATCTCGCAATGTTCGGGGGGCGAGCAACAGCGGGTCGCCCTGGCCCGCGCGCTGGCCTTCGATCCGGAGATCCTGTTCTTTGACGAGCCCCTCTCGGCATTGGACCATCGTCTGCGCAAGACGCTCGAGAAGGAGTTGAAAGCTCTGCACGCCCGCACCGGAAAGACCTTCGTCTACATCACCCATTCGCTGGAGGAGGCCATGGTGATGTCGGATCGCATCGCCATCCTGAAGGCCGGCCGGTTCGAACAGATCGCGCGGGCGGACGAAATCTATGGCGCCCCGGTCAGCCGCTTCGTGGCCGAGTTCATGGGCGAGGTGAATTTGTTCGCGGTGGCGGCGAACGAGGCCGGATGCCTGACCGGCCCGGGTGTCACCGCAAGACATGGCGCGGCGCAAGGCATGTTGAAGCCCGGGGAAAACGGGCTTTTGATGGTCCGCCCGGAATATGTTCAATTCACCGGCGATCCGGCGGCGTATGATTATTCGCTCGATGGCAAGATCCTGAACGAATACGCGCTTGGATCGCGGATTCAATACGAAATCGAAGGCCCCGAAGGTCAGATTCTGACGGTCGAGAAATTGCGCGAAGAGCGGCTGCCCAATGTCGAGGGCCAGGTGATCACCCTGGGCTTCCACGCGGCCAACACCCATGTGATACGAGAGGGCTGATGGAGCGTCTGGACCGCAAACTCGGGCTTTTGTCGTCGCTGCCGATGCTGGTGCTGCTGCTTCTGGCCTTTCTTGCGCCAATGGTCGTGGTGGCGCTTTTCTCGGTCATGCCGCAAAAGGCTTTCAGCCTGACCGGCACGCTGGATTTCTCTGCATATTCAGCGTTCTTCACCCAGGGCTACTACACGTCGCTCCTGTGGTCGTTGGGCATGGCGCTCGCCTCTACCGCGATCCTGCTCGTCGTCTGTTGGCCGCTGGCCTATGGCATGGCCAAGGTATTCGGCCGGTTCACGTCGGTCCTGACCATCGCCGTCGTCATGAGCCTTTTCGTGTCCGAGAACATTCGGCTCTTTGGTTGGGTGCTCACGCTGATGAAAGGCGGCCTGATCGAGGGTCATTTTCGCGCCTGGACCGGAATGGGCTTTGACAGCCCTCTCTACGGCGTGCCCATCATCGTCTTTGGCCTGGTTTACGTCTATCTGCCGTTCATGCTCTTCCCACTGGCTCAGGGCATTGCGATGGTGCCCGACGACACCCGGCAGGCCGCCGCGGATCTCGGGGCCACGCGCTGGCAGGTGCTGATCCGGATCGAGATCCCGCTGGCCGCGCCCGGGATCGTCGTGGGAGCGCTGCTCAGCTTCGTTCTGGCGGCCGGTGCGCTGGCGGAATCCAAGATCCTCGGCGGCCAGGCCGTGATCGCCATCGCGGACGACATCGAGACCGCCTTTACCTTCGGTCAGAACTGGCCGCTGGGATCGGCTCTGTCGATGATCCTGATCGTGATCGTCGGTGGCCTGGCCTTGTCGGGCGCGGGCCGGATCGATCTGGACGCGATCATGGGACGGAAACGCTGATGCGCGCCGGTCGCACGACCCGGATCGTCCTTTTCATCTATGGCCTCCTGGTCATCGCGTTCCTCTATCTGCCGCTGGTCTCGGTCGGCTTCGCGTCGATCTCCAAGGCGCGCTATCTGAGTTTTCCGATCAGGCGGTATTCGACCGAATGGTATGCCGATGCACTGAAAAGCGGCACCGTGCGCGACCTTCTCGCGACCTCGCTTTCGGTGGCCGTGATCGTCACGATCCTTTCGGTCGTGATCGCGTTTTTTGGCGCGCTTGCTTTTGCCCGCTATCAATGGCGTTATCGTTCGGCCTTTCAAAAACTGATCCTGCTGCCGATCTTCTTCCCGCAAACCGTGCTGGGGCTTGCGCTTTTGATGTGGTTCAACGCCCTCGGCATCGTTCCCACATGGAAGACCGCCGTGGTTGCGCATCTGGTGTGGATCGCCCCGATTGGGACGCTCGTCGTGGCGATCCGCGCCTATGGTTTCGATCCCGCGCTCGAAGAAGCCGCCCGCGACATGGGGGCGGACACATTGACCATCCTGCGCGAGATCACGCTGCCCTTGCTGGCGCCGGGACTGGCGTCGGCGGCGCTGTTTGCCTTTCTGCTCAGCTGGGGGAACTTCCCGCTGTCGCTCTTTACCACCGGGGCCGATTCCACCTTGCCGGAATGGCTCTACGCCAAAATGGTTTCGGGCTATTCGCCGCTGGTGCCGACGCTGGGCATCCTCTCGGTCGTGGGGTCCTTCACATTGATCATGGCCGCGCTGGCCGTTGCCTGGCTGGTTCGCGCCAATGCCGAGAGCAGGGCAACGCGATACCGATAGAAGGGAGAGAAGAATGTTAACGTCATTGAATGGAAAAAGCTTCATCGTGACCGGAGGATCGAAGGGAATCGGGCGCGGCATCGCGGCCGTCTTTGCCCGGACCGGCGCCAAAGTGACCATTGCGGCACGCAGCGAGGCCGGCCTGGAAAAAGCCGCTGCCGAGATCGAGGGCGACGTGCGCTACGAAACCTGCGATGTATCCGATTGGAGCAGCGTCAAGGCCATGATCGACGGCACGGCCGAGGCCCAGGGCGGGCTCGATGTGATATGCGCCAATGCGGGCGCCTTCCCGCAGACAAAGATCATCGACATGACTCCCGCCGAATGGGATGAGGTGATGGCCATCAATCTGCGCTCGTCCTTTCTTTGCGTCAAAGCCTCGATCCCGCATTTCGAGAGGGCGGGCAAGGGGCGCGTGGTCCTGACCTCGTCGATCACCGGGCCGGTGACCGGTTTTCCGGGTTGGTCGCATTACGGTGCGTCCAAATCCGGCCAGCTCGGGTTTCTGAAGACCGCCGCGATGGAGCTTTCGCGCTACAACACCACGATCAACGCGGTGATGCCGGGCAATATCTATACCGAGGGTCTCCAGAATCTGGGCCAGGACTACCTGGATACGATGGCCGCCTCGATCCCGCTCAAACGTCTGGGCGGCGTGGAAGACATCGGCAATGCCGCGCTTTTCTTCGCATCCGACGAGGCGGCCTATATCACCGGCCAGCAAATCGTCGTGGACGGCGGGCAGATCATTCCGGAATCGCTGGAAGCGCTCGAGGAAATCTGAGGAGGGCGTCATGGCGGGTACCGACATGCCGCTCGAGGAACTGCTTGGGCATCTGGAGATACTGGCAAACGACGCGCTGGGTTTGTGGGAGATGCCCGGGGGCGCCAGAGCGCGTTTGATCAATGTCTCGGAAAACGCGACCTACATGGTCGAGGCCGAGGGCGGCTATAAGGCGGTATTGCGGGTACATCGCGAAAACTACCACACGCGGCGGGCCATCGAGTGCGAATTGGAATGGATCCGGGCCCTGGCTGCCGATGGGGTGGTGACCACGCCCGGCTACTACCTGGGCAAGGATCGCCGGCCGATCCAGGAGGCGCGCGCGGCGGGGCTGGCCGATTTGCGGTTTCTCGTGCTCTTTCACTTCGTCGAAGGGGCCGCGCCGGACGAAAGCGGCGATCTCACGCATGGATTTGAAGAACTCGGCGCCATCGCCGCACGGATGCATGATCATGTGCGGAACTGGCGGAAACCGGCGAATTTCGAGCGGCTGGTCTGGGATGACGAAACCGTTTTCGGACCGGAAGCCACCTGGGGCAATTGGCGGGACGCGCCCAATGTTACCGACGACATGCGGGCGGAACTGGAAAAGCTGGAAGCCACCGTCCGCCAGCGCCTGAACGCCTACGGCAAAGGGCCCGAGCGCTACGACCTGATCCACGCGGACATGCGGTTGGCGAATTTGCTGGTCGACGGTCACGCCACGCGGCTCATCGACTTCGACGACTGCGGCCATGGTTGGTTCATGTACGACTTCGCCGCGGCCATCAGTTTCATCGAAACCAGCCCGGCGATCCCCGATCTCAAGGCCGCGTGGGTCAAGGGTTACCGGTCCGTGCGCGATCTCAGCGCCGAGGACGAAGCCGAGATCGACACCTTGGTGATGCTGCGCCGGATGGCCTTGCTGGCCTGGATCGGCAGTCATATCGAGGCGCCCGAGCCGCAGGAGATGGCGCCGCATTTCGCGGCCGGAACCATGTCGCTGGCCAAAGCCTATCTGGCGAAATTCGGGAACTGATCCATGTCGGGCCGGGAAACGGCGTTTCGCGGCTTTTATCGCGACATCACGCAGGGTCCGGACCACATTGTTCCGGCTCCGGGGGCCACGGCCCTCTCGCCGAGTGACATTCGAAACGCCTGTCGGGCGGCGCTTGAGGGATCCAGCCGAGAAAGGGCAATTGCCCGATCTCGGAAAGCCGCCGGTTACGCGCTGCTCGTTCTGAACATGGGGCCGCCCATCCATGGCAATCAAAAGGTTCCATCGACCCGAGGTGACGATGCAGGCGTTTGCCGCGATCCGCAATCGGATCAACGATGGCGGTGCCCGGGGACGCCCGCCGAAGACCGAGCGGCTTGCAGCCGCCCGCTTCGTCAGATGTTCGAGACCCGGAGACGGGCCGGGCTGGATGCGTGCCGGGGTCGGGGCATGGGGAACTGTCCAGCTTGTGCGACCCTTGGCAATTCAACCCGGTTGTAACGCTTTCTCCAGATGCTTTTGCAGATTTTCCAGAGCCTGCGACCAGCCGTCTTCGTGACTGGCCCGCGAGGCCTCGCCGGTCAGGCCCGTCTGGGTAAAGACGAGTTCGGTTCCCGTACCCTTGGGCGACAAGGTCACCGTGATCCGCGTATCCGTGGCGACCGCGCCGCTTTCGTCTTCCCAGCCATGCGTGAAGACCAGCCGCGTTTTGGGATCGATCACCTCGAACACACCGCGCATCGGAAACAGCTTGCCGCTCTCGTGTCCGCGCAGGACGACGCGATAGCGTCCTCCTTCGCGCAGGTCGAAATCGGCCAAATCCACGTCGACGTCGTTCGGCCCGAACCAGCGCTCAAGCCGGCGGGCCTCGGTCCAACACGCCCAAACACGGTCTACGGAGGCGTCGAATTGGCGGGTCAGGGTTAGATCGTAAGGCATATGCGTTCCTTTCTCGGGATGGGGTTCAGTCTTGGCGCGGCGCGGCGTCCGGAGTGTCCAGATACGCCTCCAACCGGTCCAGACGGCTGGCCCAGATCGCGCGTTGTTCGGCGATCCAGTCCTGGGCGGGCGCCAGGGCGGCGGGCTCGGCATGGCAGGTGCGTGTGCGCCCCTGTTTTTCGGTCCTGATCAGACCGCTGCTTTCCAGTTTCTTGAGATGCTGCAAGGTGGTGGGCAGGGTCATGTCAAACGGTCTGGCCAGGTCCTTGACCGTGGCGGGACCTTTCATGAGCCGCACCAGCATCGCCCGGCGGGTCGGGTCGGCAAGGGCGGCGAAAGTGGTGTTGAGCGAATGGTAAGTCATATGCCTAACCATACAGATCGCGCAAGACGATGCAATGAAAAACTAAGTTAATTACCCAACCTTTTTCGATCGGAAAATTCCGGGCGGGAAAACCGATGCGCGGCCGAGATTGACGGCCCGAAAACCGATCGATCGGGACAGTTTGCGTCGTTGCATATCGAATTTTTCTTCCCTATGCGTTGACCGTGCCCGCTGTCCGCGCGGCATCGGGATGTTCAGGGGGAGCCGAGTTTGGTGGAACGGGTCGAGAAGGCGGGGCTGCAGATCGATGGGCGTCTGGCGACGTTTCTAGAGCAGGAGGCCCTGCCGGGCACGGGCGTATCAGCCGACGCGTTCTGGAACGGATTGTCGCATCTCGTCCACGGCATGGGTCCCGAGAATCGCGCGCTGCTGCAGAAACGCGAGGATATGCAGGCCCGGATCGACGCCTGGCATGTGAAATGCAAGGATCGCCCGGACGATATGGGGGCTTACAAGGCGTTTTTGCAGAGAATCGGCTATCTGCTGCCCGAAGGGCCGGATTTTCGCATCGAAACGGCGAATGTGGATCCTGAAATCGCCGATGTCGCCGGGCCGCAACTGGTCGTGCCGATCACGAATGCGCGTTATGCGCT
>JBCCVK010000023.1:0-12140 GCA_039195495.1 Pseudomonadota bacterium | reverse complement strand
GTTTCCAGATCTTTCGCCGTCAGAACCGCCAGAACACCCGGCACCTCGAGCGCTGCGGCACTGTCGATGTTCTTGATCCGCGCATGGGCGTAGGGCGAGCGCACGAAGTCGCCGAAGATCATGCCATCCAACTTGATGTCGTCGACATAGTTGCCTTTACCTTGGGTAAAGCGCGCATCCTCGACGCGCTTGCGCGAACAGCCCATGCCTTTCAGATTGGAGACGCGGTCTTCGCGGCTTGTCACTTCGTCTTTCATTCTGCCGCCTCCTTGGCTGCGTTCATCTCGGCCGCGGCGGCTTTGATCGATTTCACGATGTTCTGATACCCGGTGCAGCGGCAGATATTGCCGGCCATACCGAACCGGATTTCTTCCTCGGTCGGGTTCGGGATTTCCTCCAGCAGTTTCGCCGCGCGGGTAATCATCCCCGGCGTGCAGTATCCGCATTGAAGCCCGTGATGCTCCTTGAAGGCTTCCTGCAGCGGATGAAGGCCGTCAGGCCCGCCGATGCCTTCGATCGTGGTGATGTCCTTGCCATCGGCCTGCGCCACGAACATCGTGCAGGATTTCACCGACTTCCCGTCAATGGTGACGGTGCAAGCGCCGCAATGCGACGTCTCGCAGCCGATATGCGGGCCTGTAATGTTCAGCCGCTCGCGCAGGGTGTAGATGAGCAACTCGCGCGGCTCGGCAAGGAACTCCTCTTCCTTGCCGTTCACCGTGATTTTGTAATGCCGTTTCTTGGACATGGAATTTCCTTTCAGGCGCGAGACCAGGCCCGCTCAATCGCGCGGCGCAGGATCACCCCCGCGACATGTTTCTTGAAGACGATGGGACCACGGTTGTCCTCGGTCGGGTCAATATCGCCGAGCATGGCGGCGACCGAAGCCGAAACGGCAGCAGCATCCACAGATGTCCCAACCAGCGCGGCACTGGCTGCGCCGGAATGAACCGGCGTGTCGCTGAGGTTTGTCATGGCAACGGAGGCGCAGGCGCAGGTGCCGGCCTCTTTTACGATCTGAACGGCTGCAGCGGCGGTGGCATAGTCTCCAATCTTGCGCTTTTGCTTCTCATAAGCGTATCCGCCCTTCGGCGTGGGGATGGTCACGGTGGTCAGAACTTCTTCATCTTCGCGGGCGGTCATATAGGCAGCTTCGTAGAAGTCGCGGGCAGAGATATCGCGTTCGCCGTCCGGGCCAACGACTGTAAAGGTCGCATCAAGGCACTGCATCAATCCCGGCATGTCATTGCCCGGATCGCCATTGGCGATATTGCCGCCAACGGTGCCCATATAGCGGACTTGCGGGTCGGCAATCTGCAACGCGGCCTCACGCAGGATCGGCGCGGCGGCCGCAAGCGCGTCATCGTCGATAATCTCGGCCTGCGTGACCATCGCCCCGATGCGGATACTGGCGGCACCAATCTCGATATCGGACATGCCGCCGACATCCTGTAGGTCGATCAGATGGGGCACATCCGCCATGCGCAGCTTCATCATCGGGATCAGGCTATGCCCGCCCGCCATGACCCGGGCTTCATCGCCATGCTCCTCGAGGATCGACAGGACACCCGCCATATCCTTAGGTCTGTAATATTCGAATGCCGCTGGAATCATCGGTTCTCCTCCTTTCGAGCAAATGTTCTGGCTTGAGCGGAGGAATGCATGCGCCCTTATGCCGAAGCTTCAGGAAATCAATGAAAAACAGATATTTTGCACGAAATGCGCCCTAGCCCGCATGACCTGCGCCGACCTGCGCCGACAAGGCATCCTGGATCACTTTGAGCTTTGCCCGACTCACAGGCGCGGGGGGCAAGTTGTCAGCGGAGAAGATGCAGCGACCCTTGTCTTTCGTCCGCTCAAACCGGGCGACATGAGCGGGATTGACAAGGTAGCTGCGATGCGTCTGAAGGAAACCCTTAGGAACCAGCCGTTTCGATGCCTCGGTCACCGGCCATATGCAAAACAAGCGCTCTGACGCTGTATATACCTGTATGTAATGTCCATCTGCGCGCACGAACAGGACATCGGCGGGCGAGATGAAGACCTTGCCACCATTACGCTCGCAGGGGATTTGCAGCTGTGGTTCCAGTGGCGTCGTCCCGGGTTCCGGACTTGCCTCGGATTCCTTTTGGGCACGCTCAAGATACGTCACGCTGATCCAAAGACAGGCGCCGAAAATGACGAAGCTGAAGAGAATGACACCCAGGGCCAGCGTCTCATTGCTCATGCTCGGGCCGAACTCGGCCACGCCAGGTATGGCGACGAACCGCGTGCCCGACATCGCAAGGAAATGGACAGAGCAAACCGCCACGGCGAAACAGAGTGTGCCCACAAAAATATTGCGGTTCGTGCGCTGCGCATAGGCCACCCAGATGGCCAATACGCACAGCGCAATCGCGAAAACAGACGAAATCGCGATCCCAAGCGGAGAATAGACCGCGCGGCACAATTCGAGACCCGCCATGCCGATATGGTGCATGACCAGAATACCAACGCCGACAATTCCGCCCGCAACCGTGATCACGACAGGCGTGCGCTCTGTGAAGTGCAACAATATCAGCGCTACGCCGACGATCAAAATAGCTGTCAGCGCAGAAACCAGCGTGATCGCTGCATCGTAATAAAAGAGGACCGGCAGTTGCAGCCCGAGCATGGCGATGAAGTGCATCGCCCAGATCCCGCCGCCAAGCGCGACCGAAGCCAGCGCCACTGGGACCTTCTTCTCGAATGCGGGTTTTTCCGACAGATCGCGCGTGAGCGACAGGCCCGTAAATCCGGCGACGACGGCAACCAGGCAGGCCATCGCGACCAGAAAAGTGCTGTGCGAAAAGTCAATCGTCTCCATGACGGCAGGATGCCCAATGCATGTGCAGTTTGCAAACTCTGGAAGCTATTAGCTTGAGGGGACTGTTGCATCAACTTTCGGCAGGCAGTACCGCCTGCGATCGCGACGACTGTGCCCGGCCAGCGACGACAGCCGCGCAGCATGCCCCGAGCAAGCTGAAGTACTTTGCCGCCCGCTCCAGCCCCCACGTCTCGTAGATATATCGCCAAATGCCGTGCAGAGCCTCTTCGGCGCCACGCGTGAGACCATAGCGCCCCATGCGGCAGGCTGTAACCCGGCTTGCTTGCGTGCCTCGCGCCGGATATCGGCCACGGACTGCGCGGAAAACTCACCACGCCGCGCCTGCGCGATGCGCGGCTCGAGGAAATCGGCAAGCGCCGCCATGGCTGCATTCTCGGAGATATCCCCCAAGGAAGGTACATCACCCAAGGTACGCTTCAGAACGTAATTCTCGACGCTCTGACCTTTCAGGGCGGCGATGGTCTTCAGCTTTTTATGCCGTTCGGGAGTGATGTCGATGGAAAGTCCGGGCATGGTTCCAAGATGGCACGACAAGGCATACAAACAATATTCGTTCAAAGGGGAGTCGATGGCGGGACTGCACGCCAGGCCGGTCTCCATGATGCGCGACGGCAAGTCGATCGGCTAACCTCGGGCTCTCAATTCACATGAGTGAGGAGAAGCAGGAGAGTGGACCGAGGCACGTCGTTTGGTCGATTGGATGTTCGGTCCAGTTCTCGCGGTGATGGCGAACACGCAAGACAAATGCCCAGATGTCATCGATGATTTTGTTGCCGACACCGCTCTCGACCGCTTCATCGACGGGCTTTTGCATCGCTGCTATCCCGGCAGCACGGTCCTGGTCGTGGCGGATCAAGTCCCGCACGTCTCGACCTGGATATCTGCCGGACGGCCCGAACACCCGCATCGTGGTATCCTGACCCTGCTTCCGACACCGAAAGACAGTCCTGTGCAAGCAGGTCCACCAACTCGTATGCCCGACATTCGGACAAGCCGTGCTTCAAAGTCCATCCTTTGCTCAGACGGATTACCAACACCTACGTGGCCCGAGTTCAGGGGGCAACGTCGGAAAGTACCAGACCATTCCATGGAATACGGGAACGCAACGGTAAAATCGGCTTACCAATACCCCCTATTTAGATGGCAGACGTATCCATCCATTGTTTCAAGGGCGCGGGTCACCGCAAACCAATCGCGATGTTGTCGATGTTCATGTTGCTGACATCATTGAAAAACAAGCTTAGCAATGGAACCAAGCCAACGAAGACGAAGTCGTGCGTGAAGGTGATGAATTCACCATCGGTGTCGGCAACGGTAAATGTCCCGCATGCGTGTTTCCCAGTCAGTTCATCGAGATCACTTTTTGGAGTGTATTCCACACAGGCTTCGAACATGATCGGGTCCTGCGAGGCGCTTTGCACACCGAAATACAATCTGGCGGGCGTATCCGTCAGATCAAAGGGAGGAAAGATTTGCGGATCCGGACCTTGGAGATCCACGGTCTCATTCCGGTTGATTCGTATATACCCCTGTTTCGTGTACGGCGCGTGCCACTCAAGGTCCCCGGCCGGATCCGCCGTTTCGGATTGGAACCAGTCACCGGAGGAAGGAGCTCCGGAGGGAGGGGACCCTATTATACACGGAAACGTGTCGGACCAGAAAACATCTGGGGCGGTCACCTCGCTGTCTTCGCAATCCTGATCATCGTAGCCAGTACCCGGATGGATAATCGAACTCGTCTCCTTCCAAGCGTCCAGCATCCGATCATACAGAGCCTCGTTGAGCGCGATGGTATCGTTGAGGTCGTCCCCGTCCGCGTCCATGTAGCCGCCATCCAACAGCTCGGCATTCCAGGGGCTGTAGCGGGCAGTATCGTTGTCATCCCGGTCATCCGCCCGCTCTTCGTCCGTCACCTCATCGATGTAATCGGCCATAATCTTGGCCAACGCCTCGACATCGGTCTTGGAGATCTCGAAAGCCCCATCATATTGGTTCGCGAAGACGAGGCGGTCCGCATCATTCCAGTCGTCCCAATCCGTGATCAGGGCTCCATTGTTCTCATTGCCCACATAGATCAGAAGCTGTCCATCTGCCACGGCGGGAATGGAGGCATCATCGATATCGCCGCGTGCTTCCAGCGCATCCACCGTGTCTTTGGTCATGAACCAGATAGTCTCGCGCGCCATGACCAATTCCTGGTCGGTCTGCACATCGGTGTTCACGATAAGAATCGTATTGTCGCCGGAACCGCCGTCGATCGTGTCCATCCCGTCACGGTCGCCAAGGATGAACAGGTCCGGACCGTTATCACCAACCAGGACATCATTGCCGCCGCCGCCGATTATGACGTCTCTTTCAATCGACCCGGTAATGTCATCCTCACCGAAACCACCCGTGATCAGCACATTGCCGCCACCGTCGTTGCCCCTCGTATCATCCTCACTTCCCAGGGTGATGACGTTCGCGAAGTCGAAACCATCATCCGTCAAATCCAGGGTGAAACCGGTGCCGAACTGCAGCAGCACATTCCCTTGGGCATTGTCGATCCGGACCGTCTGCGTGGCATCTTCCAGATTGCCCCCTTCTGCAATGACCAGGAGCAGGTCGGTATTGTCGATGGCGGAGAACCCGACATCCCGCAGCCGAATGGACCCGCCCAAGACCACGGTGACATCCTGCTCGCCCTCGATCGTGACGACATCCTGATCATGGGGATTGCGGGTGATGAGAATCTGGTCATCCTGCCCCACGGTCACGGTATCGTCGCCGCTGCCGGGAAGGATGACATCGGCCCCGTCCCCATGGGTGATGATATCGGCACCGGCGAATCCTTGAAAGAAGCTGTTGCCATCGGTGAGCTCGACATTATCGGCGTTTGTCGTCCCAATCGCGATCCAGTTCTCGATATGGCCGATCGCAAGCCGGCTGCCGTCGCCGAAGTGCAGTTCCCTCACCCGATGGTTGTAACCTTCGTTCCAGTTGCCGCTGACGGTTATGGCATCGCCGGTCTGCAGGTTGGGCTTGAACGCATCCCCCGAAATCAGGTCGAACAACGGATCGGTTTCGGCGTCGTTTTCGATCACCGCGAAGATGACGGAGCCGTATCGGGGATTTGGGGATGTGCCGTCGACATCCAGTTCCTCGGGATCCTGCGTCACGATGATGTTGGTGCCCGCGATACCCTGTCCCAGCCGGATGATGTCCTTGACCTCCTTGGCATTGGCGATGTCAGGCCCGTCATACATGATCCCCAAGTCAAGATAGTCCTCGAAACCGAAGTTGATCGCGGTTTCACCGTCGCTGCTCACATTGACCGAATTCAGACCCTTCTCGACGTAATCCTGCCCGCCGCCCAAGCCGAGGTTGAAGACCACGTCGATGTCGCTGTTCGGCTCCAATGCGGCCACCAGCCGGTCGCTTCCCGCCCCGCCGTTGAGCGTGGCCCGCCCGCCATCGGCCACCAGCAAGTCGTTGCCATCGCCGCCGCCCAGACCAACGTAACCCACCAAGCCGCCGGCGTGCCTGCCGTAGAGTTGATCGCCACCGTCACCGCCATCGAGAATCGTGGTCAGATCCTCGACCGGCGACGCTTCCCAAAGAACACCCAGCGCGGTCACCAGGATGTCGTCGCCATCGTTCCCGGAGAGACTGCCGGTCTTGTCGTCACGGCCGATCAGCTCGTCCCCGAGATCGCTGCCGTAAACATTCTCCACCCCGGTCATGTTCAGCGTTCCCGTGCCATCGAGGAACGACAGCCCTTGCGCGCCGTTCGCGAGGTTGACGAAGACCGCTTGCTCGGGGTCCGCGGATACCGTGTCGCTATCGCGCTGAGACCGCAGAACGGGACTTGCTTCCGCCAGATCGCCCGCATCGATGTAGTATTTCGAACCATTGCCCAGGTCACTCGCGTCCTTGAGCCCGGCATCCACATAGACCGTGTCGTTGCCGTCACCGGTCTCCACGTAAAACTCTCCGATCCCGAGCAGGACGGTGTCGTTGCCGCGCGCGGTTTTCACCTCGTCGCGGATCTCTTCGTCACTGGTGCCATAGGCCGCCATGTTGCGCAGATAGTTCGGATCATCCGTTCCATCCAGCACCAGTGCCTCCGCCACGGTGAAGACGTCCTCGTCGGCATCCTCGTTCGTGCCGCCGTCGTCCAGGCGTTCGCCCACGAATTGCTGCAGGTCTTCGCGAAACTCCTCGGAATCATAACCGGGATCGTTTTCATCGATGAGCAGCCGCTCGACCTCACCGACCAGGTCGAATTGAACGGCGTCGTTGCGGTCTTCCTGCTCATCGCCGATCCAGCGATCGAACACGGACTCGAATTCGCTTCTGAAAGAAGCAAGCTGATTCGGCAGCATGCCGAGGATCGATAACTGATCGTCATAGTCCCCATCGATGAAGTTGTCGCTGAACTCCGCCACGGACAATTCGGCGATCTTCGGATCGCTCAAAAAGATAAAGATGATCATGTCGAACAAAAACTCGACATTGGCGTCATCGGCGGCGGATTCCAGCGCCTGATACAGCCAGGACTTGACCCCCGTCAGTTTGTCGACATCGGTGAAATCGCCTTCATCTGCCGGCGCCCCGGCAAAGCGGCCGGACAGATAGAGATCGTCGATGCCCGATATGTCCTCCTTCAGATCGTTTATCAGATCGACATAGCCTTCCGCCGCGAACTCGGCCGCCGTGGCGTTGAGCTTGTCCTGCTCGACCTGCGCAATGATGATGTCGGCGGTGATCAAGGCCAGATCGATCACGATGGCAACGGCGAGCAGAACTTCCGATGCCGCCGCCACTGAGGTAAAGGTCGCGACCGCTTCTTCCACCACCGCAAGAGCAACGTCCACGATCGGCAATACGACACCCGATACGAGCTGCAAGGCGGCCTTGGTGTAGTCATAAGCCGTTCCGTCCTGCGCCAGGGTCTTTATGCTCGATCCCAGCGTGAAGAGGCCGGAGACCGCGGCACTGGTCGCTTTGAGCGAAAGACTGCCCCGCTTTTGAACCTGGGCCTTGTATTCTTGACCCTTCTTACCCGCATAGGCCCCGGCAAGGTCTTCACCCTTGCGGGGGAAATCGGCCGGAGCCGAAAGCAGGGTGCCGATTCCCTTGAGCTCGCCCATTGCGAGTTGGGTGATACCATCCACGGTTCTGGCGCCGACACTCGCGAAGTCGACGCTCTTGGAAAAGAGTTTCAAACGCTTGGGATTTTTGGGTGTGATACGGTCGTACACACGCTCTCTGAAGCCACGCGGGGATGTTTTGACATCCTCGATGACGAGATTCCCCAACGCGTTGATCCCCGTGATCTTTTTGGTCGTCGCTTGTGCGGCCAAGTCCTTGGCGGCCTTCTCGGCCTTCAGCACCAGGAAATCCTTGGCCACCACGACGAGGTCGGTGGTCCTGCCGACCAAACTCGTCCAAGTGTCGGCCTCCACACTCTTCCAGGCGTCCTCCGTCATCAAGGGATTGGAGCTTGTCACTTCGTCATAACTTACCCACGCACCATTCGAATTGAACTGAACCTCTCCCGTGTCATCGACACGGGTCAGCGGCACGAAGGAGACATCGTTGCTCAGCCCCGCGCGCCCGAATGCCTCGACAAACCGCAGCGTAATCGGCTCATCCGCCCCCGAGAGCACCTGGTTCTCCATCTGATCTTCGTCGGCGAACCCGTCGGGATCGATCAGGTTGTCCGCCGACACGTAGAGATGCGGCGTCGAGATGCCCTTGGGCAGGACGGCGACGAGGGCGGCGGCAAGCTCCTCCGGGCTGTAACCGGACAGCGAAATCCGGGTATGGTCGGGCGTGGTATCGGCATCTCCATCGCCGAATTCCGGCTGCGCGTTTCCGTCGCCGCTGCCGACCAGTTCCAGCGAAAAATCATCGCCCAAGATCGCGGCGACATCGTTCCAGCCGTCATAGACGCCGGCCACCACGCCGGGGCTGGTACTGCCCTTGGGCAATTCCACCCATGCCGTGCCGAAGGAGGAGGTGCTTCCCACATGGTACAGATACTCCGCGGCATCACGGGCATCGTTGCCGGTATCCAGTTGCACGATCAGCCGTGTCACGTCGCCCCTTGCCGCCTTGAACACCTCGGCGGTGCCGAGCGCCCGGTCGTAAAAGCGGAATCCGTCCACCTGACCGGCGAAGCCGCCTTCGAGACCGTCGATATCCCCCCAGCGCACCATACCGTTATCCGAGGCGGCGAAGCCCGCGCCCTCGTTGATCTCGATGCCGCCGGGACCGTCCGTCTTTTCCAAAGCGACGCCGTCCAGAAAGACCCGAGGCACCGCGTCATTGGCGAAGCCGACCGCCACATGGTGCCAGGCACCGACACTGAAACCGTCACTCGCATAGGTGAAGGTGACGTCGTCGCCCGGAACGGTCGCGATCAAATTGCTTTGCGATCTCGCGCCGGAACCGAAACCCTGCAAGGTGGCCGCCTCGTCGTCCAGACTGTCGCCCGATTCGGTGTAGATCGCGTCACCATGCGCTTCGGCCTCCCCGACAGAGTTGCTGGCGCTTGCGTTTCCAGGGGCGCCCGAACTGCCTTCGAAGACGCTATCGACGACCGACAGGGTGGCACCCTGCCCCGTGGCGTCCCTGAAGAATATGGCACCGCCAAGCCCGGCTCCGGCGCCACCATATCCCCCATCGGCACCGTATTCATTGTCATTGTCCGCATCGTCCCCGTCGGTACCGGAACCCGCATAAGGGCCGCCCGAACCGCCGTCGCCACCATCGGGATATATGAGAGAGCCAGTAGTAGAGCCACTATAAGGGTAATACGATGACGCGCCGCCGCCGCCGCCGCCGCCGGCCCCGAATTCACCGTTGCCGCCGTTTTCCCCGTCCTCTTCCGCGTGGCCGCCATCGCCGCCGTCGCCGCCAAAACCAAAGCTGTCGCTGAGATCGTATCGATCCAGACCGTTCAGCGTGCCACCCGCGCCACCATTCTCGCCGTTACCGTTTCCGATACTCTGGCCGCCTTTCCCGGCCCGTTCATAGGTGTCGCCGCCAACGGCCCGATTGTTCCTGAACGCGACCGTGTCGACGATCACGCTGCCAGAACCGACATACACGGCGCCACCGGCCCCCAGACCGCCGCCGCCGCCGGTGTCGCCGTCCCCGCCCCTGGCCAGGCCATTCCTGAGCTCGAGATCGAACAGCTCCAGATAGCCGCCCGCATTGTCCATCGTGAAGATCGAATAGCTGCCGTCGCCGTCGATGGCATGGCGGACGCGGTCCGTCAGGGGATCCGCACCATCGGCGACGGCGCTCTCAACCCTCAGACCACCGCTGCTGCGCCCGGCGCCGGTCCAGCCGATGACGGGAAGCGGACCCTCCAGCACGATGTCCGCCCGAAGACGAATGATCTCGTCGACTTCGGTTTCGACGGCTTCTTCGATCGCCTTGACGAGATCGTCGTAGGTCGAAACGTCGAAAGTGGTCGGGACGGGCGATAGAATGTCCGTATTCGTCGCCGTATCGTTGGTGAGGGCGACAATGTAGAACGTGTCAGGGTCGTTCTCATCGTATGGAAACCAATCGCCGAATCCATCCTCAAATCCGGAATGGTTCTCGAAAAGGATGGCGTCTCCGTACGATTCGGACCCAAAATCGTGTTGGTTGTCGTCCAGCTCTTCTGCTCCGACGACTTTGTTATTCGTGAATCTGCTATTGGTTATGGCGACATTGGGCCGACGGCTGAGACCGGAAAAGTTGGTCCGGTCGGCGACGAAGATCGCACCGCCAAAAGCGGCGCCCGCGCCCCCACGACCGCCATACTGGCCATCTTCATCTTCGTTATCGTTGCCGGATCCGGCGCTGCCATTGCCCCCGAAGGCGTAGCTGGTGCCATACGATCCGCCGTCGCTGCTGTTATCTTTTCCGCCGCCGGACCCGCCGCCGCCGCCGCCGCCGGCCCCAAAGCCGCCTTTGCCGCCGTAGCCGCCATCGCCACCCTCGTCCGCATTGTTTTGGCTGTCGCCGCCGTTGCCGCCACCGCCCTGGCCGCCGCCGGACCCCCAGCCGCCATCGGTGCCCGGATCCCCATCGCGTTCGGCGTCGTCATCATCGACAGCGGGCCCGCCTTCGCCGCCCTCTCCGGCAAAGATCGCGGGAATGGCGCTGAAATAACCGGGGTCGCCGGTTGCATTCGGAAGCTGCCCGTTTGCCCCCTTGTTTCCGGGCAAGGTCCAATCGTCGCCGTCATTGTCGTCCCCGCCTTGCCCATGCGAGTCGGCACTGGTATCGGGAACGCTGGAATGGGCGGAATTATCCTCGAAATCGACATTGTCGATGGTGACGAAACCGCCGGCAATGAACAGCGCCCCACCGGCGCCCAGGCCGCCGCCGCCGCCATATTCGGCAACGCCACCCCTGGCCAAACCGTTCCTGAACCCCATGTCCCGAAACGTGAAGGACGACGTGTCGTCGTCGATCACCAGGATCTGGTGCGCGTTCTGGCCATCGATGTACTTGATGTCGTCGGGGTCATCGCTGCGCAGGGTCAGCCGGGTGCCTTCGGCAAGCTTGTCGCCTCCCCCCTCGAAAAGGTCTCCAACCAGGGAGGGAAGCGGACTGGTCAGATCGATATCCGCGGTCAGGACAATCTCGAAGCTCCGGTCGGGCTCGGGGTTCGCCAGGACCGCCAGTAGCGCGTCGCGCAAAAGCTCCTCATCGTTGACCTCCAACTCGTGGATGTCGCCGGCCTTGATGGTGACCTCAAATTGCGCCGCCTCCCGATCGTAGAGCACGTCCATACCCTGCTGGCGCTGGAAGGTTACGGAGCCGATCTCGGCTTCCATGGGAACCGTCATCTGGAACAATTGCTCCGCAGCAACCTCACTCTCGGAATTGAACCAGCCGTGAACGGTCAGCGCATCGTCCAGATGGAGGTTTCCAGGCGCCGTTTCGAGACCGCCGGTACCGTCCAGAGCGAACAGACCTGTCTCCGTCGCACGAACGCCCCCCGCCATGACCGCATCGTAGGCATCCCCCAATTCCGGGATCGGGCTGAAGTTGTGTCCGGGATCGGAGACGCCGCCATTGACGGCCGCGTCCAGCACATCCCAGGCGACAAGCGCCTCTCCGGAGGTGTGACGCGACGATCCGAAGGCGCGCATCGCATCGCCGGTGAGCACGGAACTGAACAACCGGACCTCGTCGACGGCCGCCGTGTCAGACGCGCCTTCGATCTGCAGCCAGGAAGCCGGAACAACCTGTTCCACGCCCTGATCATCGGTGTAGGTGTAAC
>JBCCVK010000022.1:0-12393 GCA_039195495.1 Pseudomonadota bacterium | reverse complement strand
TGTCGTTTCCCATGCCGAGCTTTAGTTTGGCAAGGCCAAACTAAACGGTCAGTCTGTACTTCAGATACACCTCTGTTTACAGAGCCAAGGCCGTCAACGTAGGCATTCCCGACATCCGCCGCCGATCACATGAGATGCGAACGGCAGGTGAGGCGTGACGCAGCATGGGGAAGCGGGCTGGCTGATTGGAGCGGTCAGGTTCTCGATAGAATGCAGTGATTTCTGCAATCTGAGGCGCAGGAGGTGCCTTACTTTTTTGGTTTGCATGTATCGCTGCCCTCTGCGGCTGTTTGCGTGATTGATGGAGATGGCCGAACGGTTCTTGAGCGCTCGGTTTCTTGCGAGATCGGTGACATCAGCGGCTGTCTTTCTGACCTCTCTGCCAGTGAATTTCGGATTGGCTTTGAGGTTGGCGTGATGAGTTGGCCGCTGTTCTTCGGGCTGTAGGGGGCTGGCTTCAACGTGGTCTGCATGGAAGCGCGGCAAGTGAATGCGGCGCTTTCTGCCATGCGCAACGAGACCGACAAGACGGATGCACGAGGGATCGCCAATGTGCTTTGGTCTGGCCGGTTCAGTCCTGTCCCTATGAAGCGCCGGCAAGCGCATGCCGTGCGTGCGCTGCTGCGCAGCGGCAAAGCGGTCCGGCGAAAGTGCATCGATCTGGCGAACGAGATACGTGGGCTATTCAGGATCTTTGGCCTGCGTCTGCCATCGCGTATCGACCGGGCGTCCTTTGATGAGAAGGTGCGTCCCATCATCGAAGCGGACCCGGACCTGTCGCACGCTTTGCTGGCGCTACTGGATGCGCGAGCGGTCCTCTTCTCCACCTGCCGGGAACTGGATCGACGCGTGAAGCGGGTCGCCTGCAATGATGAGATCTGCCTTCGCTTCATGGCGATCAAAGACCTTTGGAGGGGGCCGCATGAACTGAACCTCTAAAGATCAATGATGGGATCGTCCCTGACCGGACGAGGTCTGCGGATGACGCCGAAAACGGCTGCTGCGCCACCTAAAGCGCGAGACGAAGCGGGGCGCGCCGCGACCGATCCGACACGTGCATGCAGCGTCCCGACCGAACCGGACCAACAATGACGGCGAAGAGACGCTTGACCCGGATGAGAGACACGATCCCAAAACAT
Organism: Pseudomonadota bacterium; assembly: GCA_039195495.1. Classification (GTDB taxonomy): domain Bacteria; phylum Pseudomonadota; class Alphaproteobacteria; order Rhodobacterales; family Rhodobacteraceae; genus JBCCVK01. Next base: position 11,254 of record JBCCVK010000022.1, on the reverse strand, counting down.
GGAAACGAAACGATGAAATGAACTTGACCCAAACAACCGATGAGAGAAGCGGCTGTTGGTGTCTTCGGATCGAGTGGCAGCTTCGCGCCCATTCGCTTCCGCAGCGAAAAGTATCAGGGGCGGGAAGCCCTCGCTCGCTGCGGCACGAAAGCATTGGTCGGCATCGGCAGTCAATTCACCTCGGCGCCCGTTCCGCCCAGCCGGCAAAAGTTCGCTCCAACGCCACCACCACGTAATAGAGCACGATGCCCAGCACCGCCAAAGCGATCAGAACCGCGAACATGAGGGGGTAGTCCGAGTTCGTTTTACCACTGTCGAAAAGCGCGCCCAGTCCCCGGCCATGGGGGCTGACGATTTCCATCAGGTTCGTGCCGATGAATGCCAGAGTAACGGAAACTTTCAGTGCGCCAAAGAACTCTGGCAAGGTCTTAGGCAGCGCGATTTTCCAGAAGATCGTGGTTTGAGACGCGCCCAGCGACCGTAGGATATCGCGGTATTCGGGCTCCAGCGTCGACAAGCCGATCGAGACGGAGACGGCAATGGGAAAGAAGGAGATCATGAACGCGATCAGCACCGTGTTAAAGTCATGCGCGCCCACGAACATCAGTGCTACGATGGGCACCACAGTCGCCTTCGGGATCGCGTTGAAGCCCACCAACAGCGGGTAAAGTGCGTCGCGCATCGTGCGCGAGAAGCCCATGATCATGCCGATGGCCGTGCCGACGACAATGGCGAGCAATAGGCCCAGAACCGTGCGCCACAGCGTCTGCCACCCCATGACGAGAAACAGGCTCCAATACCGTTCATACGCGGGGATCAAATCGCTGGGCGAGGCCATTTTATAGTTCGGCCACCCCATGACCCGGACCAGCGCCTCCCATAACACGAGGAAGATGATGATCGCGATCGTGGGCACCAAGATTTTGTGCAAAGTCGGGTTCATGACGCCACCTTTTCCACCGCACGGCCTTGCGCAATCTCGATCTGGTGACGCAATGTGGCCAAACGCTCTGCCGCTTCGGGCGTATACAGGTCGTCGAGCGTTGGCGTCTCTTTGCGCTCGATGGTCATGACATATTGCGCCCGCGCAGGGCGGCCTGACAGAACCACCACCTGATCACCAAGAAATATAGACTCCCGCAGATCATGGGTTATCAGAACTGCCGTGAACGGCTCCTTCTCTTTCACCTCATGCATCGTCTGCCACAGATCCTCGCGGGTGAAGGCATCCAAGGCGCCGAAAGGTTCGTCCAGGATCAGCACATCAGGCTGATGGACCAAGGCCCGACAAAGCGACGCCCGCTGGCGCATCCCCCAGAGAGTTCCGATGGGCGTTTATCCTCAAACCCTTCGAGTCCCACCAGTGCCAAAAGGCTCCTCGCCCGGTTCTGCGCTGCTTCCCCTTTCAACCCGCCGGGTACGATTTCCAAAGGCAGCATCACGTTTTGAAGGATCGTTCGCCATTCCAACAGCACCGGGTTTTGAAAGGCCATGCCGACCGTCGAACGAGGCCCCTTGACCAGCTCGCCGTGCAACAAAACCTCGCCCTCATCAGGCCGCATCAGCCCGGCGATCAAGCGCGTAAGCGTAGACTTGCCGCACCCGGACGGGCCGACGACGGCGCAAAAGCCGCCCTCCTGGACGGTCATGTCCAAACCGTCCAGAACGGGCAGCGGGCCAGAGGCCGTCGCATAGGCGTAGCGTACGCCGTTAATTTCGATCAGCGGATACATGGAAGCTTGTCGTCAAAAGTGCGCGGGTACCAAACGGCCCCCACGCCAATCGCTCACTTCAGCGAAAAGCCGCCATCCGGCAGATAGGCATCGGAGAAATACAAAGCGGCATCCGGCTCACCCTGGAAATCATAGACCATCTTGATCTGCGCGATGGCACTGTTCATTCGGTCCGCGTCAATCATGCCCATGCCGTTGGCGGTGGTGTCGTCGGTGACCACGTTGGCATCGATGGCGAGCTCCAGACGGCGCTGCTCAAGTGCGGCATCCGCGGCCGGATTGCGTTCGATCAGCGATGGAATGACGGATGCCGGATCGGCAATCGCGTCTTTCCAACCAGTGGCAACGGCAGCCAGGAAGCCCCTGACCACATCAGGACGGGCCTCGGCAAACTCTGTGTTCACGATGATCGCGTTGCCGTAAAGTTCCAGCCCGTAGTCCGCCATGAGCAGGGTCGTGATGTCCTCCTCCGGCACGCCGAGGCGCACGAGGTTCAGGTAAGAGCTAAACGAAAAGCCGGTGATTGCAGCGACGTTGCCCTCTGCCAGCATCGGCTCACGGGTGGGAAAGCCGACAGGCTCAACGGTGATCGCATCCATATCGAGACCGTTTTGAGACGCGAAGATCGGGAACTGTGCCCATGCACCATCAGGTGGCGGCGCGCCGAGCACTTTACCCTCGAGGTCGGACGGTGCGGAGACACCCAGCGACTTCCGTCCGATCACGGCAAACGGGGGCTTGTCATAAACCATCATGACGGCGGTCACTGGTGCACCCGGGTTCTGATCGAGGAACCGGATCAAGCTGTTGATGTCCGCAAACCCGATCGGGAAGGCGCCTGTCGCCACTTTTGGAATGGCGTCAAGGGACCCTGAACCAGCGGTGATTTCGACTGATAGGCCGTTGTCCTCGAAGTGGCCGTTGTCGATGGCCGCGAAATAGGGCGCGGACGGCCCTTCGAATTTCCAATCCAATGCGAACGGCACTTCCGTCGTATGTCCATCCGCCAAAGCAGCGGTTGCCGATACGGCCGCAGCGGCCGCAAACGTTGCAAGAAACTTCATTAGGTATCCCTTGATGTTTGCTGACTTATTCCGACGAGAGAGGAAGCTCATAAAGTTGCGGGCTTGTCACCCCCGACAAACCCGTTCCCCGGCTGTCCTTGATCTATCATCGAGCGTTGCACGGAAATCAGGCGATGCGCAATCGATTTGGGCAGGTGGTGGTTCCGGTTTCTGCGCCGCAGATCGGTTCGGGATCAACGGATTTGGTATCGGCGGCCATGGTCGTCGGCCTCGACATCTCGATTCTGTCTGGATCAAGCACAAAAGCGTTCTGATGATTGGATTGGTCTTTGGTCAGTTTTGTTTCGGGAAGCCACGGTGACGTGAGCGTGGTGAACGCTCCAGAGCGTCGTCACCCGGGCCAATAGCAGCCTTCCGGGGGGCGCCGCCATTTCTGCAAGATGCGGCATTCCGCATTCCGGCCTCCGAGCCGTCATTTGTCGCGCTTTGCACGAACGGCAGCTACCGAAAAAAATCGTCTTGGTCTTTCGTGTAAATGGTGCTTGACACATAACGGATACTTCAGGTTTCGCAACAGACCTCTCTGATCGCGGAAGCGCGTTGACCGGTATCACCATGCGCGCGCCCAACGGGAAGCCGGCTTGCATCTGCAGATGGCAGTTTCCTAAAAGTGGCGGCCGGGGTACCTGTTCTCGATCTCTTCCAAGTGCAAGACGCAACGATCTTGCCACGCCGATCAGGGCGGACATGGCTCAGAATCTCGACAGATCCCGGTTAGAATGCCAATTCGACCTCGCGATCGGTCGCCACGTGTCTCAGGGATCGCCCCGCGTCCTCGGCCGCACAGCGCAACATCGCGAAGTGAATCTGCGCAGGTGGCAGCGACATATCGGGCACCTTGTCGGACAGAACGTTCCATGTCTCCGGTCTGATCCTGAACTCGTCCGATCGGGCGGTTGCGCGCCAGTCGGTCCCGTCGGACCAAAGCACGATGGAGCCGCCGAAAGGAATGGCGGTTTCGAGGCAGAGCAGGCCCAACAGCGCCATGCGCATCTCGCGGCGTGCGACGAAGGCCGGACAGTCCAGCAGAACCTGCGTGCGCCCGCTCCGAAACAGCTCCGAGAGCGGATTCTGAGCTTCGGCCCGCGCGATCCGCTGCTCGGCGTGAGCCTGTCCGAATGCGATCCTCAACAACTTGATGCGGGCGTTCGCACGCGTTACGCTATCCGACACCAGGGCCAGTTCCGGGCCCGCCTCCAGTCCGGCGGTCGACAAAAGCTCCAATCCATTGCCGACGGCACCGAGCGGATTAACTAGATCGTGGCATATACGTGAACCGACGCGTGCGGCCAAATCAATCGCGCTAGCGGTCACGGACACCTCCCAATCGAGGAGAGCTTCATGTCAGGGCAAAATTCCATGCTGCAGCCGGGCATGCTGGTGCGGCACCCGCAGCGCGGGGAATGGGGCAGGGGCCAGGTGCAATCGAATGTTGGCGGAAGGATCGTCGTCAATTTCGAAAACGAGGGGAAAGTGGTCATTGATGGAACTCGCGTGGAACTTGATCTGATTTTTGAACGAGAATGATGCAGTTTGGAATGCGGATCAGGCTAACATAACCTGAGGGCGTGTCCAGCCCGGGGCCTTGTTGCCAAATCGCAAGGCGCCGCATAGAAGGCGCGCACGGGAAAAGGCTTGAAGATGCGATGCGGCGATGTGCAATTCCAACTTCGTTTGGCAGTCAACGACCGGGATCTGCGCGCCGCGCAACGATTGCGGTACCGGGTATTCGTCGAAGAGCTGGGGGGCGACGGCCCCATGGTCGATCATGACCACCGTCTCGAGAAGGATCGTTTCGATCCTTTCTACGACCATCTCGTCCTGGTGGACCCCCGACGAGATCCACGATTTCTGAATCACGTGATCGGCGTTTACCGGCTGTTGCCGGGCGATCGGGCCAAGGCGGCGGGACAGTTCTATTCCGAAAGCGAATACGATCTGGAACCCCTGAAAGGATCGGGGCGCAATTTGCTGGAGCTTGGCCGCTCCTGCGTCGAGGCCGAATACCGCGGCGGCGGTGCCATGTTTCATCTTTGGAACGGATTGGCCGCTTATGTGCGCGAACGTGGGATCGACCTGTTGTTCGGTGTGGCCTCGTTCCATGGAACCGATATCGGGATGCTGAAGGAACCGCTGTCTTTCTTGCATCACAATCATCTCGCCCCCAAGGACCTGCGCGTCAGGGCTTTGGAGAGACATTTTCACAGCATGGATCTCATGCCGCGCCACAAGGTCGATCGCGCGGCGGCGATGCGGGCCACGCCGGCTTTGATCAAAGCCTATCTCCGACTTGGCGGTTTCGTGGGCGAGGGGGCATTCGTGGATCGAAACTTCAATACGATCGACGTCTGCGTATTGATGGACACCGCGCGGATGTCGGCGAGACATCGTGAGTTCTATGATCGCGGAAGAACGGTATGAGGGCATGGCACGGTGAGGAGCCGCCGCCGCCTGTCAGAATCACGACGATGGGAGGGGTGCGCGCCTTTTTTCGCGGCACGGCGCTTGGGGTCGTCACGTTCGGATGTCTGGGAATTTTGCTGCTGGGGCGGATGATCGAACGGCCTCTGTTCGGGTTGCGCCGTCCGCTGACGCCTCACATCACCCAGTTCGTCTGCCGAGCGGCTTTCCGCATTCTCGGGATCGGGTTCTCGATCAAAGGCACGCCGATCGTCGAACGCGGCGCGGTGGTGGCCAACCATTCGTCCTGGCTGGATATTTTCGCGCTCAATGCGCGCAAACGCATTTATTTCGTCTCGAAGGCCGAAGTCGCCGGCTGGCCCGGTATCGGCTGGCTGGCCCGCGCGACCGGCACCATGTTCATACGCCGCGATCCTGCCGAAGCCGCAAAACATAAACGGATGTTCGAAGCCCGTCTGCAGGCGGGACACCGGCTGTTGTTCTTTCCCGAGGGCACAAGCACCGATGGCAGATGCGTGCTGCCGTTCAAATCGACGTTGTTCGCAGCTTTTCATGCGGACGCCTTGCGGCCGTTTTTGCGGATTCAGCCCGTTACGGTAATCTATCATGCGCCGAAGGGGGAGGATGGGCGATTTTACGGCTGGTGGGGCGATATGGGGTTCGGCAACCATCTGCTGAAGATTCTTGCGGCCCCCCGTCAAGGTTCGGTCCAGATCCTTTGCCATACCCCGCTGCGCGTGGCCGCCTATCCCAACCGCAAGAGCCTTGCGGCCGCCTGCGAAACGGCGGTGCGGCGGGGGCTGGAGACGGGACAGGTGATCTGACGCGCCTCAGACCATCGCGGTGGTCATTTCCCTCAGGGCCGCGAGCGGGTCGTCCTTGCTCCATATCTCTTCTCCGATCCCGAAGAAATCGCTGACCGGCGCCAAGGCACGGATCGTCTCCAAGGTCAGTGCGCCTTCCGCGACCACCGGCATTTCGATCATTTCGGACCACCAGGCGAAAAGTTCCGGACCGGCCCGCGCGTCGTCACCGAGAGGTGTTTGGCCGGCCGGTCCGAAAGCGACGTAGTCGATCCCGGCTTCACCCGCGGATATGCCGTCATGGCGGGAAGTCCCGCAAAAAACCCCGATGATGGCCTCTTGGCCCATATCCTTGCGCAGCCTGCGGAGATTTCTGCCGCCATGGGTCAGGTGAACGCCATCCAGCCCCAGACATGCGACCATTCGGATATGGGATTCGATCACCAGGGCGATGTCGCGCGCATGACAGATCTCGCGCAGGGCATCGGCCGAACGGGCAATGAGGTTTGCGTTTCGCGTAGACAGGGACAGACGGACGCAGGCCACGTCCACGCCATCGAGAACCCGTGCCAATTCACCGGGAAACCGGGTCAGGTCGAATTCGGGGGGGGTGATGAGATACGGTTGCGGGCGCTCGGTCTCGACCATGGGGCGGGTTCCTGGAACGGCGATGTCGCACCTATAGCGTCAAACGGGGCATTTGGCCACTTGGATGGGAAAGGGGTTCGCCGAAATCGACGGCCGGAAATGACGGAGTATACCGCCCGCGGAACCGTCAGAAGATCTGCCCGCGGTCGACCCCGCCGAAGCGTCGCGCCTTTGCGCGTGATTGCGGCGGGATCGACCGCGCCCTTGCCTTGTCCCGGCCCGCAGCGTATCACGCGCCGCGACAGCGACGAAGGCGCGCAGATGGTCAATGCAGATCGTCACCGGCCACCGGGGGATGAGCGGGAGCCGCAATACCCCGTCATGGTCCTGGTGCATCCGCAGATGGGTGAGAATATCGGCGCCGCGGCGCGTGCGATGTGGAATTTCGGGCTGGAGCGGATGCGGCTGGTACGCCCGCGCGACGGCTGGCCGAACGCGAGAGCGGTGGCGATGGCTGCCGGTGCGACGCGGGTGTTGGATCGGGCGGGCCTCTTCGACACGACCGTTGAGGCCGTGGCCGACGCCAATTTCGTTTTCGCGACGACGGCGCGGGATCGCCATCTGACCAAGCCGGTGATGACACCGGAACGCGCGATGGAACATGCCCGCGCCCTGACGGCGGCGGGGCAGAAAGTGGCGATTCTGTTCGGGTCCGAGCAAGCGGGGCTCAAAAACGATGACGTCGCCCGATCCAATGCGATCGTTTCGGTCCCCGTGAATCCGGTCTTTTCCTCGCTTAACCTGGCGCAATGCGTATTGCTGGTCGCTTATGAATGGCGGCGGCAGACGACCGACGCGGCGCCCGAAATCACGACCTTGGCCAAGGACCGCTGGGCTGAGGCGGCCGAGATCGAAAAACTGCAGGATCACTTCGAGGAAAGGCTCGAGGCGGCTCGCTTTTTCTGGCCGGAGGAAAAGGCACCCGCGATGAAGACCAATCTTCGCAACCTGTTCAGCCGCCTGCCTTTGACGATCGGCGATGTGCGGATATTTCATGGCGTCTTGCGCGCATTGACGCGGCGGCCCAAGTGATCCCTTGAAGCGGGATCCCCGGGGCTTTACTGTCCGCGTCGACAGAGGACAAGTTCGATGGGCGAGTTTCGGGACTTTTCGCGGTTTGGAAGGCGGCGCCATCCCGTTGCGGGCATGGCGTGGATGCTGGATGCACAGGTAAGGCAGCCGGCATGACCAAGCCATCACGCCCCATCTTTGAAGAGGTCGACGAGGACGCCGGAACATCAAGGCCGAAGGTCGCGACAGGAGGGATTTCCGCGGCGGATCGGAACGCGCGCGAACTGACGCGCGGCTGGCTGATGGTGCTGTTTGCGCTGGTGGCGGCGATGATCCTCGTGGGGGGGCTGACACGCCTGACCGACAGCGGGCTTTCGATTACCGAATGGCGGCCCGTCACCGGCGCCATTCCGCCGCTGAACGCGGCCGATTGGCAGGCCGCCTTCGAAAAATACCGGGCCATCCCCGAATATCTCTTGCAGAACGAGGGTATGAGCCTCGAAGAATTCAAATTCATCTATTGGTGGGAATGGGGACACCGGCAACTCGGCCGCGTGATCGGGGTGGTCTGGGCCGCGGGCTTCCTCGGACTTCTCGCCATGCGGAAAATCCCACCGGGATGGACTGGGAAGTTGTTGTTTCTGGGTCTTTTGGGGGGCGTGCAGGGGGCGATCGGCTGGTGGATGGTCTCTTCCGGGCTCGACGGGGCGATGCTCGATGTGGCGTCCTATCGGCTTGCCGTGCATCTGGGTCTGGCGTTCGTCATCCTGGGGTTCATCGGCTGGTACGCGATGATGCTCGGCCGATCCCCGGTGGAACTGATCCAGGCCCGGCGCTGGCGCGAGGTCAGGCTGCTCGGCTTGTCCACCGGCGTGATGCATTTTGCGTTTTTGCAAATTCTGCTGGGGGCGCTGGTCGCCGGCACCGATGCAGGCCGCACCTTTACCGACTGGCCTCTGATGGGGGGCGGTTTCTTTCCGCCGGACGCCTATGGTCTGATCCCCGGTATCCGCAATTTTTTCGAAAATCCCGGGCTGGTGCAATTCAATCACCGAATGGTGGGATATGCGCTGCTCGTCTTCGGTTTGATTGCATGGCGGCGCAGCCGGTCCAGCGGCCATGCGGCCATCAGGCGGGCCTTCGACTGGATGATCGCCATGATGGCCGGCCAGATCGTTTTGGGCGTTGTCGCGGTCCTGCATGTCGTCCCTTGGCAACTCGCGATCCTGCACCAGTTCGGCGCCATGGTTCTTTGGGTATTGATTCTACGGGTCCGCTTTCTGGCGCATTATCCCACGATGCAGTCCGTTCAAGGTGCCCCGTGAGCGCCTATGAGGACCTGATGGCCTTTCAGCGCGATACCGAGGCGCTGAGATATGTGGCCGAGCGTCTGCATTGGGATCGGGAAACCGTAATGCCCCGTGCCGCAGCGCATCAGCGCAGCGAGGAGATCGCCGCGCTGGAAAAGGTCTTGCATACCCGCCGGACCGATTCCCGGATCGGAGAATGGCTGGAAAAGGCCGCTGCGCAAGCTGGCCTGGACGACGTGGCCGCGGCGCAGCTTCGTCATATCCGGCGATCTTTCACCCGTGCCGCGCGCATTCCCGCGCCATTGGCGTCGGCGCTTGCGCGCACCACCTCGATTGCACAAGGCGTCTGGGCAGACGCGCGGGCTGCGAACGATTTCTCGGTCTTCGCCCCCACTCTGAGGAATGTCCTGGATCTGAAGCGTGAACAGGCAGCGGCGCTGGCGGATGGCGGCGATCCCTATGACGCGCTGCTCGACGATTATGAGCCCGGCGCCACCGGCGCAAGGCTGGATACCATGTTCGGCGCTTTGCGCCCCAGGCTGGTCGCGTTGCGCGACCGGGTGCTGGGGTCGCGCCGTGCCGTGCCGGCGCTGAAGGGCAGGTTCGACGAGGCCAGGCAAATGGCGCTTTCGGTCAGGCTTGCTGCCGCCTTCGGTTATGGCGTCGATACCGGCCGGATCGACAAGGCCGTGCACCCGTTCTCGTCCGGTTCCGGCCTGGACGTGCGGATCACCACGCGCACCAGTCCGGACGATCCGTTCAACTGTTTTTATTCCACGATACACGAGGCCGGACACGCGGTCTACGAGCAGGGAATCGATCCGGCCTATGCTTTGACCCCTCTGGGCCGGGGCGTTTCCATGGGTGTCCATGAAAGCCAGAGCCGCATCTGCGAGAATCAGCTCGGGCGCGGGCGCGCCTTCACCGGCTGGCTGTTCGACGAGATGCGGGATGCGTTCGGCGATTTCGGAATCGACGGTCCGGAGGATTTCCATGCGGCCGTGAACCGGGTTTGGCCGAGCCGTATCCGCACCGAGGCGGATGAAGTCCATTACAACCTGCATATCCTGTTGCGCTTCGATCTGGAGCGGGCGTTGGTTTCGGGGGATTTGCAGGTCGAGGATCTTCAGGCGGCATGGGATGATCGCTTCGAGGCCGATTTCGGTGTGAAGGTGGACGGTCCCGCCGACGGCTGCCTGCAGGATGTGCATTGGTCTCTGGGTCTGTTCGGATATTTTCCGACCTACGCTTTGGGGAACGTCTATGCCGGGTGCCTTCATAAGGCGCTGCGGTCGGCGCTTCCCGCGTTGGGGGAAGATCTGGCACGCGGGGATGCCCGGCCGGCGATCGCCTGGCTGCGCGAGACGCTGCAGCGACATGGCGGACTTTATCGCCCCGAGACGCTTATTGAACGCATCACCGGACAACCTCCCACGGAAACGCCGCTTCTCGACTATCTCGATGAGAAATTCGGCGCGATTTACGGTGTTTGATCCCAGTCGGGAAGCCGTTTTTCAAGGAAGGCGACGATCCCTTCCCTGGCTTCCCGGGCAAGCATGTTTTCGACCATTGCCGCACCGGTGAGGCCGTAGGCCTGATCGACGGGCACCTCAAGCTGATCGTAAAACGCGCGTTTCCCGATCTTGATGGCGCCGCCGGGCTTCGCGGCGATGGTTTCGGCCAGTTCCAGAACCGCCGTAGTCAATCGATCCGCCGGCACCGCCTGGTTGATCAGGCCGATCTCGACCGCTTGACCGGATGTGACGAACCGTCCGGTGGTCAGCATTTCGAACGCTTGCTTGCGTGGCACGTTCCGGCTGAGGGCCACCATCGGGGTCGAGCAGAACAGACCGATATTGACCCCGTTCACGCCGAATTCCGCGTCTTCGGCGGCCACCGCCAGAGCGCAGGTCGCCACCAGCTGGCATCCCGCCGCCGTGGCGATGCCGTGGATCTGAGCGATCACGGGCTGGGGAAGGGCGCGGATCTGCGCCATCACGGCGGTGCAGCGGGTGAAGAGATCGGTGAAATAAGCCTTGCCGCCGTCATCGGCCCGTCTGCCGGCGGTCATCTGTTTCAGGTCGTGACCCGCACAGAAGCCCCGCCCGGCCCCGGAAAGTATCACGACCCGAATGTCGCGGTCCGCGGCAAGCTCTTCTGTCGTTTTGCCATTTGCTTGTTCAGCCATCCCCTCGACGAGTGTTTGGATCACCTCATCGTCTAACCTCGGATCACCCAGCCCG
>JBCCVK010000021.1:0-12808 GCA_039195495.1 Pseudomonadota bacterium | reverse complement strand
CCCGTCTATGATCTGAGCGCATGGGTGGCCCAGGACGAGATCCGCCGCATCAACGGCCAAAACAGAACCTGGTTTTGCGGAGCGTGGCTGAAAAACGGGTTTCACGAAGACGGATATTCCAGCGCGCACGATGTGGCCGAGGCGATGGGCTGCGTGCCGGGATGAATATGATTCTGGATCATGTCGAGAGTCGGATTTTTCATGGCCGCCGCGGCGCGATCGAAAACGCGTTCCGCTACAGCGCGGACTACATATTGCTGGAACCGGAGGCCCGCGGAAAAACACCGGCCCTGTTCTCGCGCGACAGGGGCAATCTCACCTCGCTGCACGATCGCGATCACGGAGGGGCGCGGCATGGAAAGAGCGCGTCCGCATGGGTGCGGCAGGTGGTGGCGACCCATGGGCTGGACTTTGACGGACGCGTCCTGTTGCTGACGCAGCCACGCGTGTTGGGACATGTCTTCAACCCGGTCAGCTTCTGGCTGGTTCACGATCGCGACGACGTTTTAAGGGCCGTCATCGCCGAAGTCAGCAACACCTTCGGCGACCGCCATTTCTATCTGTGCGTCAAACCCGATCACGGCCCCATCGTGGGCGCCGACATCCTGACGGCGCGGAAAATCTTCCACGTCTCGCCCTTTCAGTCGCTCGAGGGCGAATATGCCTTTCGCTTCGACATCACGGATCTCCGCATCGATATCCGGATCGACTATCGCGCCGGGCGCAACGGCCTGATCGCCACGCTCACGGGATCGCGGACACGCTTGAGCGATGCGGCAATCCTGCGGTTCTGCCTGCGACGGCCGTTCGGATCTCGACGAGTGCTGGGATTGATCTACTGGCAGGCTTTGAAACTGTGGTGGAAAGGTGCGGCCTATCGCGCCAGGCCCGAACCGCCGGCCGACGAGATCTCGCGATGAGCGCTCCACGCCTGTCCGGCTATGCGCTGTTCGCGGCGCTGCTCGCCACGGCGGGAATACCGATTTATATTCATGCGCCGAAGTTCTACGTGGATGAATACGGCGTAGGGCTGACCTCATTGGGCATGGTCCTTTTCGGATTGCGGCTTTTCGACTTCGTGCAGGACCCGGCCCTTGGATGGTTGTCCCAACGCACGGCCCATCGCCGAAAGACGATGGTGGCCGGGGCGGTCTCGATTCTCGTGATATCGATGACCGGACTTTTCGCCGTCCCCCCCTTGACCGCACCGTTGTTGTGGTTCGGCATGTGCTTGACGGGTCTTTTCACGGCTTTCAGTTTCTTGACCATCAGCTTTTACGCCCAGGGCGTGGTGAAAGCGATCCCACTGGGCGGTCATGGTCACGTCCATGTGGCGGCTTGGCGCGAAACCGGAGCGCTTTTGGGTATATGCGTCGCCTCGGTCGCCCCGACGGCCTTGGGCTTCACCGGAGCGCCTTTTGCAGTGTTTGCCGCAGGGTTCGCGGGTTTGGCATTGCTGGCTTACCTGACCATGCGTTCCGAATGGGAACGCCGCGCCCGCTCTTTGCAGCCTGCTGGTCTGCGCGAAATTCTCTCGGATCCGGTGTGCCGCCGCTTGCTGCTGATCGCACTGGTCAACGCGACACCCGTTGCCGTGACTTCGACGCTGTTCTTGTTCTTCGTGGAATCTCGTCTGAACGCGCCGGGTCTGGAAGGACCGCTTCTGCTGCTCTTCTTCCTCGCCGCCGCCGCGTCGGCGCCGGCATGGGGGCGCATCGCCATGCATATCGGGCAAAAGCGCGCGCTGCTGGCGGGTATGGGCGTATCGGTTGCGGCCTTCGGCTTTGCCACCTTGCTGATCGAAGGGGATGTGACAGCCTTCGCGATCATCTGTCTGGCATCGGGCGCCGCGCTGGGCGCCGACATGACGCTCTTGCCCGCCATTTTCGCGACCAAGCTTGCGCGCGTCGCGCCCGATGCGGCTCAGGGATTTGGCCTTTGGTCGTTCGTGTCGAAATTCACCCTCGCCTTCGCGGCGCTCGTCCTGCTGCCGCTTCTGGAAACCGTGGGTTTCGTCGTCGGCGGCGAAAACGCCCCACGCGCGCTGAACATGCTGACGCTGCTTTACGCCTTGGTGCCCTGCGTCCTGAAACTCATGGCGATCGCGCTTCTCGCGTCGACGCCCCTGCTGGAGGATTGAAAATGGAAGCGTTTCCGATGATTGGTCTCGGCGCCTTTCTCACCCTTGCCGGTTTGTTCCTTTGGACCCGGTATCTGAGCTTTCCAGCCCAGACACCCGATGATTATGCCGGAAAAGGACCCGAATTCGACATCCGTGAACATCTCAAGGGGCCGATCGTCTGCGAGGGCGTGATCTATGGGATCACGGGCCGGGTCTCCTCGCGCTTCGTCGCGGATCTCGACGCCCAATGGAACGGCGATGAGGGAATCATGACGGAGCGGTTTCGCTACGACAGCGGCAAGACGCAAAGCCGTTGCTGGAAACTGAGGGTGCATGCGGACGGCACGATCGAAGCCGATGCCCCGGATTTGATCGGCAAGGGCTGCGGCCGTCAGAAAGGACCGGGCGTGCAGCTCAACTACCGCATCAAACTGCCCAAGGATGCGGGCGGACACGAGTTGGACACCGTGGATTGGATGTATCTGATGGAAAACGGCTCGATCATGAACCGCAGTCAGTTCCGGAAATACGGCATCAAGGTGGCAGAGTTGATCGCCACCATGAGAAAAAAACAATGAGGGCGTTCAAAGGCAAACGCTACTGGATCGTCGGTGCCTCCGAGGGTCTTGGCCGCGCCGTGGCCGAACAGCTCAGTCGCAAAGGCGCGAACGTGATCGTTAGTGCCCGCAACGCGGATCGACTGAGAGCGCTTGCCGAAACGCTTCCGGGAGAGGCCCGGGCAGTGCCCGTCGATGTTGGCGACCGCCTCTCGGTCGAAGCCGCCGCGGCCGAGATCGGCCGGATCGATGGCGTGGTGTTTCTGGCCGGCGTCTATTGGCCGATGAAGGCGACCGAATGGGACGCCGCGAGGGTTGAGATGATGTGTGATGTCAACTTTACCGGCGCGGCCCGTGTTCTGGGTGCGGTCATGCCACGGATGCTTGAAAGGAATGCGGGTCATGTCGTTCTGACCGGCAGCCTGTCCGGATTTCGCGGACTCCCCGGCACCATCGGATACGGCGCCAGCAAGGCGGGGGTGATGTATCTTGCCGAAAGCATGAAAGCCGATCTGCGCGGCTCGGGAATCGACGTGCAGGTGGTCAATCCCGGCTTCATAAGGACCCGTCTGACCGATAAGAACAGTTTCAGGATGCCTTTCATAATGGAGCCTGACGAAGCGGCGCGCGAACTGGTCGCGCATATGCGCACGGGTCGTTTCAAACACAGCTTTCCGCGTTTGTTCTCGTGGATGTTCCGCCTGAGCCAGTTTCTGCCCGACTGGGCCTATTATCGCCTTTTCGGCCAGACGGCATGACATAACCTCTCTCGCCGCGGCCCTGGCCGCAACAGGGTGCGGCAGATGAAAATCGGGGCTCGGCCGCAGCCGGCGGCGGAGCCGGGCGCGCTCATGGACGCTCTCGAAAAAAGGCGCGCGTCAGGCCCCTGCCCGCACCGCGGTTGCAACGGTCGGGTTTCTTCCACTGTCGAGGTGGAACGGAATGCGTCTTGTCGAAGGATGCGGTGGCTCCGCGGAGCGAGATGCGGGAAACGACCTTGATCCATTCGCAGATCAAAAAGCCCCCCCTTCACGCGAAAACCGAAGCGCGATACGCGACCAGCCTCGACAGAGGCTTCGCGTGAAGGGGTGGATCGATTGGAAGACGATCGATTATAAACCTTTGCTCATCAAAGCCTTGATATCGTTTTCCGAGGTGCCTGCGATGATGCGCCCAAGCTCGTCATCACCACGCAGAACGATCAGGGTCGAGCGACGGGGGATGCCGCGACTGGTGGTCACGTCATGATTCTGATAGGTGTCCCAGTCAACTTTCACGAATTCCATCGCGGCATCATAGGTCGGATCGGCTGATCGCAA
Source organism: Pseudomonadota bacterium (assembly GCA_039195495.1). Taxonomy (GTDB): domain Bacteria; phylum Pseudomonadota; class Alphaproteobacteria; order Rhodobacterales; family Rhodobacteraceae; genus JBCCVK01. The sequence goes on along the minus strand of JBCCVK010000021.1, from coordinate 8,810 downwards.
CGCCTCGATGACCCGTGCCTGCCGTGCGCAGGTGCTGCACCATTTCGCCGAGTAGTCGACGAAAACGGTCTTTCCATCGTCAAGTGCGGCCTTGATCACACCGGGCGCGTAGTCGACGAACTCACCCGCGGCGACCGAGACCGGTGCAAGGCCGAGCGCGACGGCTGCGGCAAGAAATGAACGACGATGCATGATGAAATCTCCTTACGTTTACGTCAAAGGGCAACGGATAGATCTTGGAGCCATATCGGCATGACTTTCAGCGCCCAGGCCTCGATATAGTGGTTCACCTGGAAGAAGAGCATCAAACCGACGGCGATGAAGGTGACACCGAGAATCGGCTTCGACCGTTCGGCAAGCCCGCGAAGCGCCTGCGACCGGGCCCGGATCGCCTCGCGCGCGCCAAGACCCAGCGCGACGATGAACGTGGACACGCCCAAGGCGAAGAAGGTCATGATGGCGGTGACAAAGCCAAGATTCTCGCCCTGCGAGGCGAGCGCGATGGCGCCACCCAGGGTGGGACCGATACAGGGCGACCATACCGCCCCCAGAAGCAGCCCGCCCAGGAATTGACCTTTCAGTCCCGACGCGTCGATCCGATTCATCTGGCTGTCCGCCCCGGCGGCGACCCCGGCCGCAACCATCTCGAATCGCCGGGCGAATATCGGCACGACCAGTATGACGCCGAAGAATATCATGAACACCGCGCCGATCTGCGCCAGCTTTTCATGCGTCAATCCGACGGCAGCGCCGAAGGCCGTGACCGATACACCGAAGATGACGAAGGAAACGCTCATCCCGGCCGCAAGCGCGACGGGTCCGTTCCGGTCCGCGTTCAGGGCGCTCACGAGGACGATCGGCAGAACGGGCAGCACGCATGGATTGATAAGCGTGAGCAGCCCGGCCAGATATGCGAACACGAATTCCATGACGACGATTTGAGAGCGTATCGTACCGAGATCAACACAAATACCACCACGAAACGGTCACGAATGTGTTAGGAGCATTGGCCACACGGGCATTTCGAGCTTCGGCCCCGCCGTCGACGGCATGACCGCGAAAACTGTCCCGCAAGCCGTTTCCCGACCACGGCGACACCCCGATATCCGTGCACTCCCAGCGAGGCGCCGACTAGGTGATCCAGTCGAAAAAGCCGTTCGGCGCACGGGCGCGCAGCCGGCGCGCGAGGGTCCGCCCCATCTCGGCCGCATCCTCGACGACGGCTTTGTCCGCGTCGGACAAGGATTGCGATCCGTCAGGGCGCAGAATTTCACCCCGCAGAACCACCGACCCACCGTCCAGAACGGCCAAACCCGCGATCGGCGTCTCACATGATCCATCAAGCGCGGCCAGATAGGCCCTTTCGGCCGCCAGCCGATGACCGGTGGAGATGTCATGGATCGCCTCGAGCATTTCAGCCGTGCGCATGTCATCGGCCCGACGTTCGACACCGATGGCGCCTTGTGCCACCGCAGGTAGCATATCATCTTCGGAAATCGCTGAAGCAGCGATGTCGCCCATTCCCAACCGGTTGAGCCCCGCCATCGCCAAAAGGGTTGCCATGGCCAGGCCGTCGTCCAGTTTCTTCAGCCGTGTTTGCACGTTGCCGCGAAATTCAACCAATTTCAGATCCGGCCGTCTGTGGATCAGCTGCGCCCGACGGCGCAGGCTGGACGATCCTATGACCGCTCCTTCGGGCAGATCCCGCAATCCTTCGAGACCATGCGCGACGAAGGCATCACGCACGTCTTCTCGGGGCAGATAGGTATCCAGCAGCAGCCCCGCAGGCTGCTTGACCGGCATGTCCTTCATCGAATGAACCGCGATGTCGATTTTCCCCGACAGCATGTCCGCTTCGATCTCGCGGGTGAAAAGGCCCTTGCCGCCGATCTCCTTCAAAGGCCGGTTCAACACCCGGTCGCCGGTGGTCGTGATCACCACGATCTCGAACGCCGCCTTCGGCAGGCCGAAAGCCGTCATCAATCGCGTCCTTGTTTCACGGGCTTGCGCCAATGCCAACGGCGAGCCGCGTGTACCGATCTTCAACGGCGACCGAGGTGAAGGAAGTGCAAGGGCCATGGGGCTTTCCTCCTTTCCGAAAGGCTCATCCCAATGAGATGCCGCATTGGCACATGCGTTACAAGCATGGCCGTCATCGATGGCGCGGGTTGTGGAACCGTTCATTCACGACCCGGAATCGACCGCCGATCACGCGGTGCCCCCAATGGTCATGCAAGGCGATGCCGGCGGGCCGGCGCATGTGCGACGAAACGCAAGGAGAAGGGTTTCCCCGGCTTCATGGCGGTGATGGGCCCGCGGTCGTCAGTCCACAGGGGTGCGCCTTTCGTGACCGGCGGGTGATTCGCGGCCAAGCGGCGAGAGACGGGTTGCCGGATGCGGCAGGCATCTTCACCACCCGATGCGGAACCGCGTGGATCATCCGCCCTCTCCGCAACACGTCGGCTGCGACAGCGGCGCCGGACGGACGGGCCCGTCTCCGGCATCCAGAACGGTGACGGCGACGGGATCCGGTATCGAAACGGGGCCTCCATGGCGGGAAGGCCGACGCAGCGCTCGCCTCAACGTCGGCGGGTCGCGCCCCCTCACCCGCCGCCGATTTGCAGAAGCAAACGATATCCGCCGGCCTGGGCCCCCGGATACAACGGTGAAGCGAAGGCGACATTCACCCAAAATGCCTGAAGCGCGCGACCTGGAGCATCACCGGCTGGCCATTCTCCCATTTGCGGTCGAAACCGACCATAAGTTGCACCCGTTGCACGGACCGCGCCAGGCGCACGGTCAGATCCACATGGTTGCCCCCGAACCTGACCGTTTCGATGACGGCATTATGACCGTTCATGTCCGCGGGCTTGACCGAGAATGCTTCGGGGCGGACCAGAACCTCGGCCCCGGCATCCAGATCGGAAAGCTCCTCGGGGTTGTCGATCAGGGCGCGGAGATCTCGAACCGAGACGAAGTTGGACTCGCCGACGAACCGGGCCCCCCAGGGCGACACCGGCTCGGTATAGATTTCCTCGGGCGCGCCTTCCTGAACCACGCGACCTTCGGAGAGGACCAGAACGCGGTCGGCAAACCCAAAAGCCTCGGACTGATCGTGGGTCACCAGAATCGCACCGACCCCGGCATCGCGCAGGACCCGGTGAAGTTCATCCCGGACCTGGTTGCGAAGCTGGGCATCCAGACTGCTGAAAGGTTCGTCTAGCATGATCGGTTCCGGGTTCGGGGCAAGCGCGCGGGCCAGAGCGACCCGCTGCTGCTGGCCGCCACTGATCTCGTAGGGGTAACTCTTCTGATAGCCCGGCAGGTTGATCAGTTCCAGCAATTCGTCAATCCGTCTGGCATTGCGGCGTTCACCGCCCTTCAGGCCGAAGGCGATGTTCTGCGCGACCGTGAGATGCGGGAAGAGCGCCACGTCCTGAAACACCAGCCCGATCCGGCGGTGCTGTGGCGGAACCCTGGAAGCGGCGGTCGACACCACCTTGCCATTCAGCCGGATCTCGCCGCCATTCAGCATCTCGAGCCCGGCGATGATCCGCAAAAGCGTGGTCTTGCCGCAGCCGGAGGGTCCGAGCAGGCACAGAAACTCCTGCATGTCGAGCTCGAAGCTCAGCCCCCGAAGGACCTGGGTCCCGCCAAAGGATTTCGTGATCTCATCGCAGCTAAGCACCGGCATTTCCGGTCCTCCCGCTCACGTTTATCAGAAGCACCACCGGCGGCAACATGACCAGGACGATGAAGATGGACGGGAGCGCGGCATCCTCCCAATAGCTTTCGGCGCTCAATTCCCAGATCTTGGTCGCCAGCGTGTCAAAGCCGAAAGACCGTATCACCAAGGTCGCCGCCATCTCCTTGCAGACATCGATGAAGACGATGAGCACGCCCACCAGCAGGCTGTTGCGGACGAGGGGCAGATGCACTTCGCGAAAGATCCGCCCGTAATGGGCGCCGAGGGCCATGCCCGCGCTGTCCATGGATGGCGTGATCTTCGACAGGCCCGAATCCGAGAAATAAAAACCCACGGCGAAGAACCGGATCGTGTGAGAGATCAGCAGGCCCAGAATACTGCCGGTCAGGACGAGCCCGAGCGTGGTTCCAAAGACCTGCTCGGAGAGCATATTGATCCTGTCGTCGAGCCAGACCAACGGGATCATGACGCCGAGCGCGATAACCGTCCCAGGCAGGACGAAACCGGACACGCCCAGCATGGTCAGGGCATTCACCAGCCTGCTCTCCATCAGGACCCGGCGGGAATAGCAGACGAAGATCGAGATCGTGACGACGATCAACGCCGACAGGAACGCAACCGAGGCGGAGTTGAAGGACAGCTCCAACATGTCCCGGTAGTGCCTGGCAGTGTGTTCGTCGAGTTTCTGAACGTTCCAGGCGATCAGTGTAACCAAGGGATAAAGAAACGCGAAAGCGACGATGCTGAACGGATAGAGCGCCGTTAAAAGCGCATGTCTGCCGGTCAACTTCGTCACCACCAGGGGCTTCGCCCTGCCGCCCAGCTGATAATGCTTGCTGCGGCCGCGGCTGATCCGCTCCAGATAGAACAGGAGGAAGACGAAGAGCATCACCGCAGGATCGCGGTCCGACGTTGGAAGAGGCCGAACCAAGTTTCGTAAATGGCCGTGGTCATGGTGTCGAAGGCAAAGATGCTGACCGTTCCCAGATCCGCCAACGTCTCCATGATCACCAGCGCCATACCCGCCATGATCGTCGGACGCCCCAGCCGGATCCCCACTTGCCAAAAGACCTGGACCTTGTTCAGGCCCATATTCCTGGCCAAATCCGGAAAGGTCTGACTTTGCTCGCGGAACGCGGTCCGCGCGGCGATGTAGACATAGGGGTAAAGCACGAGGCTCATGGCCATGATCACCGCCCATGTGGACCGTATCTGGGGAAAGCCAAGACCGATCTGGCGCAATGCGGTCGGAATCGTGCCGGAGAAATCCCAATGATCCAGGGCCACGATGCCGATCACGTAACCGGGGATCGCCATGGGCAAGAGAAGCCCGCCGTCAAGAAGCCGCTTGCCCGGAAAATCGTACATCACGACCGTCCAGGCGAGCGTCGTTCCCAGAAGGAAGGTCCCGAGCGCGACGCCGATCACCAGGATTGAAGTATTGAAGATCAACAGCGGCAACTGGGTCTCCCACAGATGTCCCCAAGTTTCCAGGAAGACCTCTCGTTCCAGGGTCAGAAAAGCCCCAACGATCACGGAGCAGGGAATCATGACGAGCGCCGTGACGATCCACGGCGCCACGTACCAGACGCGTGCCTCCATCGGGTTACTGGTACCCGACCCGGGCCATCATCGTGACGGCGTCCGCCTGAAGCGCGCCCGCGGTGGCCACATTCACCCGGTCGCGCTTGAAACCGGCCCCCCACCATTCCACGAGCCTGTCCGACGGCGGGACGGCTTCGTTCACCGGAATATTCCATGTTGTCGTCGGCAAACAGGTTCTGCGCCTCGGGCGAGCTCAGGAACTCCAGGAGCTTGATGGCGTTCTCCTTGTTGCGGGAATTCTTCGCGACGCCACCGCCCGAGATGTTCACATGGGTGCCGCGATCTTGCTGATTGGCCCAGAAGAGGCCCACCGGGAAGGTCGGATCCTTGGCCAATTCCCGACCCGGATAATACGTGTTCACCAAGCCCAAATCGCACTGCTCTTGCGCGATCCCTTGCAGCAGATGGCCGTCGGAATCATGAATGATCGGCTCGTTTCGCATCCAGCCTTCCAGGGGTCTGATGCCGGAGGGGGCAGGATCCTAAGTTTGGGACGTCCGAAAGAGGATCGATCAGCGGACGGTTTCGCGGGCGAGACGGAACACTTGGAAACCAGCACGAAGCCCGTCTCGTATAGATGGTACGATAGGATTTGCAATGAAGGTGCCTTAAACGTACACTTAAATCATGGCAAACGCTCTCATCGGATACGCCCGCTGCTCAACCGACAACCAAGACCTCACTGCGCAGAAAGAGACATTGGAAAATCTCGGCGTGGCTCTGGATCGCATCTATACTGATTATGGTCTAACCGGCACGAACCGCGCCCGCCCTGGCCTTGATCAAGCCATCGCCGCCGTGCGCGAGGGCGACACGTTTGTCGTGCCCAAACTCGATCGGCTTGCGCGGTCCGTGCCAGATGCGCGTGCCATTGCGGATCAGCTCGAAGCCAAAGGGGTGAAACTGGCGCTAGGGGCCTCGGTCTACGATCCAACCGATCCAATGGGGAAGATGTTCTTCAATATCTTGGCCACCTTCGCTGAGTTTGAATCCGATCTCATCCGGATGCGCACCCGCGAAGGAATGGCCATCGCTCGCGCAAAAGGAAAACTGCGGGGTAAACAGCCCAAACTATCGGACAAGCAGCAAAGTGAACTCTGCCGCATGCATGGAACCGGTGACTATTCCATCAGCGATCTGGCCGAGGTGTTTTCAGTTTCCAGGCCAACCGTCTACAGAACTCTGAAAAGGAACCAGACCTGATCTTCGTTACGCGGCTCATGAATTGGAAAGACGCGAACAAAGTGAGCTTTCGCTGCACTCGCGCAGACGTTCGCTATTGGGATGCTTTTAACGCTTCCGCGAGTTGTTCAATGAGTAAGTCATAGCAATCGTCGTGATCGTGAGGGGCTTTGTACGCGGCAAGGGCAATGGGTGAGAGCGGCGGAAGACCAAACGTTTTTTCAGCCGAAACCAAGGGGGGCACGATGGTTTGTGAAGGCATCACAGTCAGGGCCAAGCCTGCCTGGACAAGGGTCCTGACGCCGACTGGGTGCGGACTAAGATGGGAGACGCGCCCTTTCATCCCAACGGCATCCAACGCCCGCAGTGCATATCTCCTGAGGTCGCGCCCATCCGTCAGAAACGCCAGCGGGATTGGTCCCTCTGGTGGTATCTCAAACTCCGGCGAACAGGCCCATTCCAAATCCATCGAGAGCACGAACGCCCGAAAGCTGTGACGGCCTTGATCCATCATAAAGGCAAAGTCAATGTCCCCGTCTTCCAGTCGTCGTAGGAGACGATCACTTCGGTCGCATTGGATCTGGATCTGAATGTCCGGTCGCAGCCGAGAAAATGCGCCCAGCGTTTGAGCAACGGTCGACATAGCCAATGTCACGGTCGTGCCCAGCCTGAGAACTTGTCGTGCATTGGCGGTTTGCACCGCCTCTACAGCTTCTTCGGAGAGGGACAGGATACGTCTAACATAGATCAGAAAGACCTCGCCATCCCGCGTAAGCGAGACTTTCTTGCCCCGACCCCGGGAGACCAGATGCTGCCCGAGGTTTGCTTCAAGTTTGCTGATCTGCGCGCTTATCGCGGACTGGACCGTGTTCTGCCTCGCAGCGACAGCCGTGAAGCTCAACTCATCGGCCAACATGCCGAAGGTTTGCAACTCTCGCAGATCAAATGAAATCTTCATATCGGATTTCTAGAAGAAAATAAGATTGTTTCATAGATTTCATTGTGGCCGCTATGCCTTTGCAAAACTGCCGAGAGCACGCTCACATGGATCAATCACTCACCTTTTGTGTCGTGGCGATACTCGCCGTCCTTCTTACGGGTTTGTCCAAAAGTGGTTTCGGGGGTGGCTTGGGTGTGATGGCTGTTCCCATGATGTCTCTTTTCGTGGCGCCGCAGTTTGCGGCTGCTGTGATGATGCCCGTGCTTCTGGCCATGGATCTACTGATCGTATGGCGCTACCGCACCACATGGGATCGCCGGATCATCTTTGGCCTGTTACCCCCGGCCCTTGTCGGGTTGGGTCTGGGAGGTTTGTCGTTCCAGTACATGGACGCGAATACGGTGAAGTTTCTGGTCGGACTTTTGGCGGCTTTTTTTGTTCTTCAGTTCGTAATGGCGCGGCGAGGAAGCCAACCGCAAGGTCACGCACCCCGACCAATCGTGTTTGCGCTTGGACTGCTGTCTGGCTTTTCCAGCTTCATTGCACACGCTGGCGGCCCGCCTGTGAAGGGATATCTGCTGCAACAGCAGTTGGAAAAGTCCTGGTTTGTGGGGACGAACACGGTGTTCTTCTTCTCGTTGAACTTCCTAAAAACCATTGCCTATGGGGCCTTTGGAACGCTTTCGGCATCCAGTCTGCAGATGAGCACCCTTTTGTCACCGGCGCTACTGCTCGGCGTTTTCTTGGGGTTTCGGTTGCACAAGGTCGTGGATCAGAGTGTTTTCGTGAACGTGGTGTACGGTTTTCTAGCTCTGACTGCGGTGAAGCTTTTGTACGACAGCGGAGCAGCCCTTCTTGGTTAGGTCCAAACCCGAAAGCTGCCTTTCGTACATCCCGCAGCATTTGTCATTTTGGGCTCACTCAACACCTTCTCTGCGCTGTGCATGAAAGGCTGCTTTCTGTCCTTAGACCATATGAGCGTTTTGCGGCGGGCGTCGTCCTCGTGATTTTCTCGGCGAACATAGGATTGTTTGACGGAGGGAATGCGAATGAACAAAACGCTTTATGTGGGCTTTGATGTCCACAAGGATACGATTGCGGTGGCTGTTGGCGCGGATGGACGTCTCGGCGAGGTCCGATTTCACGGGATTATTGTAAACTCGGCGGATGCCGTGCTGCGGTTGACCAAGACGCTGACCAAGAAGGGTTGTACACCGTCATTTTGCTATGAGGCGGGGCCTTGCGGTTACGGCTTGCACCGACACCTTACGAAAGTCGGATTTGAATGCGCTGCTGTCTCGCCCGCGATGATCCCACGCAAAGCCGGTGACCGGGTGAAGACGGATCGGCGTGATGCAGAGATGTTGGCACGGGTTT
>JBCCVK010000020.1:0-13152 GCA_039195495.1 Pseudomonadota bacterium | reverse complement strand
TCTGACCTGGCTGCATGTCTTTCCCTACTCCCCGCGGCCCGGCACGCCATCCGCCCGCCTTCCGCAGGTTCATGGATCGCATATCCGCAGCCGCGCCGCCCGCCTGCGTGCCGCAGGGGGCGCGCGGGTCGAGCACTACCTGCGCGCGCAGGTCGGCACGGCGCATCGGGTATTGATGGAAAGCCCGTTCGTGGGCCGGACCGGCCAATTCGCCCAGGTCGATTTCCCGCAGGCCCAGACCAGGGGACGGATCGTCGCGACTCGGATCACGGGCGTTGCGGGCCATCGACTGATCGGATGTCCGCTTTCGGACGCCGACGGCGATGGTGCCGTGATGGCGTGATCTTGCCCCGTCGAAAAGATCGGCGCGTCTTTTCCATCACATCCGCCCGCGAAAGGACATGCCACTGCCGTTGACGGAACCGGTGGGTTTTCCGGCACGACCTCCGCCCGATGTCGCGGTGCCGAGGGGTGGGAACCGGCCCCGTGATGGTCTGGAACGGCTGCGCGCTCGTTCAGGCCGCTTTTCGCGCAACGCGACGGGGCTTTTCCCGCCCGGAGCCGGATGTTTTCGGCATGGCGTGGAGAGCCCGTCGATATATTCGAAGCGCGCCCCCCACCCCGCCCGCGTGCCGCCCCTGCCCTTCGGCGGGTCGGCGCGGCCTCGATGATCTTGAAGAAGCTCTCGACGGCAGAATCGTCATCGCAAGCGCCCCTCCCACGCAACGACACCCTGAAGCCGTGGCGGCGCAACGGCTTCCGCCAGTCATGGAAACGATACCGACTTCCCCCGTCCGTACGAAGCTGTTCCCGCTCTATCGGCAGGAAGGCCGGTACCAGGACGCCCATGGCGATCCCACAGGTGCCGAACCAAAGATGGTCGCTCGACTTCATGTCCGATGCGCTCGGGGATGGGCGCGGGTCCGCGTGATCGTCACCCGCCACCGAAATACGCGTGCCGGCCCTGGGAAAGTGGCATCGTCCAGGCCGCCCGCATCTGGGTCCCTGATCCCCGGCGGCGTGGCGATTGAGGCGACGTCGGCGACGGCTGGGACCACAAGATCAAGATCGGAAAGATCAGCCACCCTGTGTCAGGTGCACTCTACCCGCGCCTCACGGACATCGCCGGCCGATGCACGCCCGAGGACGTCGGCGGATGCCCCGAATACCAGGAGTTCCTGCAAGCCATGGGCGGCCCAAAACACCCCGAACATGCCGATCTCAAACAACGGGATGGTGGCGACTTCGATCCAAACGGTCCGGAAAGCGACAAACTTCGCCTCGATGTCATAAAACGCGCAAGCCGCTGGAAGCCAAAAAACCAGCGCGTCAACCGATCGACATGGAGGCGGGGCACTGCTTACGAAGACCCCAGTTCCGAATTGCCCGAGCTTACCCAAGACGTTTTGCGCCCTCTCCAGCCGCCAATTGATCGATCTGCACAACCGGCTTGGCTGGTACGCAATCACGATGCGCATGCCGGTGAGGCGCGAGCTCCATTTGCATCGCGGAACATCCTGTCCGTGCCGCACCCATCCGAAAACGCCCCCGGTTTCGCAAGGCGGGAACGTCATAAAGGGCGCCGCGCGGGCTCCCCCGGCGCGGAACCGCGAAAAGCACGCTTTGGCGTCAAGGATCGCCGGCCGGCTCCGCGGGTGGTCCCAACCGCCTCGGCCCCCGCGGGCAAGAGGCCGCCCAACGGGCTTCCATGCGCTCGATGGCCTGGATGCGCTGCGCGGTGGCGGGGTGTGAGCTCAACCAGGCCGGCGGGCGGGCCGCGGGGCCAGAGGCGAGCCTTTCCAGCTTCGCGAGCAGGCTTTTCTGCGCGCCGGTCCCGATCCCCGACTTGTGCAAGAGCGCGGCAGCATAGGCGTCGGCCTCGTATTCGTCCTGCCGGGACAGGCGCGCCGACACCAGCCCCGCCATCAGGTTGGCCGCCACCAGCCCCAAGCCGGGGAGAATCCGGTTCAGAATAGTGGCCACCACCGTCCGCATGGCGTTCTGGAAGGAAAAGTCGATCATCCTGCGGCGGGAATGGCCCAGCGCGACATGGCCCAGTTCATGGGCGATCACGCTGGCCAGTTCCGCGGCCGTGACCGCGCCTGCACGATAGGCGTCGTAAAAGCCGCGAGTCACGAAGAGGCGGCCATCCGGCGCGGCAAGACCGTTTATCGCATCGACCTCGTAGATATGCACCTCGAGCCGGGGCAGCGCGAGCGTCCGGGCCATCCGCGCGTTCAGCCGGCCCAGCGCCGGATCCTCGACCAGCACGCTCGAGCGTGCCCGCAGCGCCCGCTTCGTGCGCCAGGCGGACAGCCGGTAGAGCACGAAGGCATGCACCATGGCCAGAAGAACCGGGGTCAACTTCAGCATGGTTCCCATATGGGGCGCGATGGAGGTCCGGACAAGACATCCCCCGCATACGAGACGCGGACGGCCGCGCGGCGACCCTCCATGATGCCGCCCGGCTGCGGCCTAAAGCCCCCGATAGATCGGAAACGCCGCGCACAGGCGGTCCACCTCCGATCCGACCTCGGCCTCGACCGCCTGATTGCCCTCCGCGCCGTTGGCCGCAAGCCCGTCCACCACCGCGACGATCATCTCCCCGATCCGGCGGAACTCGGCCTGCGCGAAGCCGCGCGTGGTCCCGGCCGGAGACCCCAGACGGATGCCCGACGTGACGGTGGGCTTCTCGGAGTCGAATGGAATGCTGTTCTTGTTGCAGGTGATGCGCGCCCGCCCGAGCGCCCGCTCGACGCTCACGCCCGTCACCCCCTTGGGACGAAGATCGACCAGCAGCAGATGGGTGTCCGTCCCCCCGGTCACAAGGTTCAATCCCCCGCGCAGAAGACATTCCGCCAAGGTCTGGGCGTTCAGAACGACCTGACGCTGATAGGAGCCGAACTCGGGGCGCAACGCCTCGAAAAACGCAGCGGCCTTGGCGGCGATGACATGCATGAGCGGGCCGCCCTGCAGGCCCGGGAAAATGGCGGAATCGATCTTCTTCGCCAATCCCGCGTCATCGGTCAGAATCAGACCGCCGCGCGGCCCCCGCAGCGTCTTGTGGGTGGTGGTGGTCACCACATGCGCATGCGGGAAAGGCGAGGGATAGACGCCCGCCACGATCAGCCCGGCGAAATGCGCCATGTCGGCCAGCAGATATGCGCCCACGTCGTCGGCGATCCGGCGCATGCGGGCGAAGTCGATGATCCGGGGAATGGCCGAGCCGCCGGCGATGATCATCCGTGGCCGATGCGCCTGCGCAAGGGCGGCGATCTGATCGTAATCGATGTTCAGCGTGTCGGGCCTGACCCCGTATTGCACCGCGTGGAACCACTTGCCCGACTGGTTCGGCGCCGCTCCATGGGTGAGATGACCGCCCGCGTCCAGACTCATGCCCAGGATGGTGTCCCCGGGCTTCAGAAGGGCCTGGAACACGCCCTGGTTCGCCTGCGAGCCCGAGTTCGGCTGCACGTTGGCAAAACCGCAGCCGAACAGTTTTCTGGCCCGGTCGATCGCCAGGGTTTCGGCGACATCCACATATTGACAGCCACCGTAATACCGGCGGCCCGGATAGCCTTCGGCATATTTGTTGGTCAATACGGATCCCTGCGCCTCCAACACCGCGGCCGAGACGATGTTCTCCGAAGCGATGAGTTCGATTCCGTTCTGCTGGCGGTCGAGCTCGTTGCGGATCGCCTGGAACAGGTCGGCATCACGCGTCTCCAGCGTTGCCGTGAAAAAACCGGAATCGCGTTGGGGTGCACTCATGACACGCTCTCCTTGGGCAGACAGCCATATCGGGTCTCGTAGCGCAAAGCTTTTCCGAGACAAAGGGGGAAAGCACCGCAGCGCGCTTTTTCGGTATCGTTTTCCAGGCCGATGGTGGACTTGCATCGCAAATGACGTCAAACATTCAAGGCGATGAACATCCAGGGGCAGGACGGCATGGCGACACCACTTGCGTTTCTGGCCAGCGAGACCGAGGTCGCACAGCAGGCTCTCTCGCACCTGACCGGTCTTTATGACGACACGCCGCTGGAAAAAGCCGGCGTGATCGTCGCCCTGGGGGGCGACGGATTCATGCTGCAGACCCTGCACAGCATCCGGCATCTCGACATCCCGACCTACGGCATGAACTGCGGTACGATCGGTTTTCTGATGAACGAATATGCCGAAGAGGGCTTGATCGACCGGGTGGAGGCGGCGGAGGAGGAAGTGTTGCACCCGCTTCACATGCGGGCCGGGACGGCCGATGGCGGGGTGTTCGAAGCCCTGGCGATCAATGAGGTCGCGCTGCTGCGGGCCGGGCCGCAGGCGGCGAAACTGCGCATCACCGTCGACGGCAAACTGCGCATGCCCGAACTCGTCTGCGACGGCGCCCTGGTCAGCACCCCCGCGGGATCGACCGCCTATAACTATTCCGCGCACGGGCCGATCCTGCCGATCGGATCGGACGCCCTGGCCCTGACGGCGATGTCGGCCTTTCGTCCGCGCCGGTGGCGCGGCGCCCTGCTGCCCAGGATGGCCACCGTGCGCTTCGACGTGCTGGAAGCGGAGAAACGCATGATCATGGCCGATGCCGACAGCCGGCATTCGGTCAAGAACGTGATCTATGTCGAGGTGCGCAGCGCCACGCATGTCCACCACAAGATCCTGTTCGATCTGGGCCTTGGATTGGTGGAGGGGCTGATCCGCGAGAAATTCGTTTGTTGAAACGGCGCCCGGATGTGGCAACCGAAGCGAAACGCCCCCGATGCCGCAAAACGCGAACGTCACCCGTGCGCGCCGAGCGCGGCAAGGCTTTGCCGCCCGGAGATCGCGGATATCGAAGGGCGGCAAAGCCTCGCGGGGAGCATCCGCCCGGCGGAGCCGGATAAGAGGAAAGGGTCGGCGCGGCCGCTTCCGCATTGCCGCGCGGCCCTTCACGAAGGACCTGACCCGCCCGCCCCCGCCATCCTGTCGATGGTTGCGGCTTTGAACGGCGCCCGACCGATGAAAGCCTTCGGATGCGTCGTTTTGGAATGGGGCCGTCCGATGCGGCGGACCATGGTCGTGGTCCTGCGCCGGTCATGGCGCTGCGTCCCGGCGTTTCTCGCGACAGCCGCCGCCCGAGAAACAGCGCCCGCCTTCGCACCTCCATCGGGGGGATCGGGTGCTGCGGGACGACGCGGTCGGGTGGGACCAGCCTTCCGCGCCCTGTTCTGAGGCGCGGCGCCAGACAGGCGATCCCGGGTCGATCCCTGCGGCCGCGCCGACGTCCGCCCGCCGGGACGGTCTTACTTGCTTACTTGATCTTGCCTTCCCTGTAGTCCACATGCTTGCGCGCCACGGGATCGTATTTGCGCAGGACCATCTTCTCGGTCAGGGTGCGGGCGTTCTTCTTGGTCACGTAGAAATGACCGGTCCCCGCCGAAGAGTTCAGACGGATCTTGATTGTCGTTGGCTTCGCCATGGTCGCGCTCCGATCGGCAAGGCGGCCCGAGCCGCCCGTGTAATCCTTGAACCCCGCTTCTTACCCGCGCGCGCCCGGCTGTCAACGCCGAAAGCTCGAAAACCCGGCCGCGCGCAAACCGCGCGGGCGGCGACCGGGATGCGGCCGCCGCCGGAGCGCGTGCCGCTCCGGATACATGCGCGGAGGATCTGTAAGCCGGATTCTGTCCCCTTTCGGGGGATGGCCATTCCTCTCGTCCCGCTGTCGCCAACGGGCTCTAGCTGCCAACCCGGACCTCTGGACCAAGGCCATCCTGCCGTCCCACACCCCTGGCGGCGGTGCGCCGGCGCGAGGTCCCTATTCGGCATTGCTCCCGGTGGGGCTTGCCGTGCCGGACCGGTTGCCCGATCCGCGGTGGGCTCTTACCCCACCGTTTCACCCTTGCCCCGCAAGCGGGGCGGTCTGATTTCTGCGGCGCTTTCCCTCGGGTTGCCCCGGCCGGGCGTTACCCGGCACCGTCGCCTCGTGGAGTCCGGACTTTCCTCGACCCCGGACCGGAGTCCGGAGCCGCGGCCATCCGACCCTCCGCACAAGGGGGCGCTTAGGCTCTCGCGCGCCCTTGGTCAACGGGAAACCTACGGGCCAGTTCCCGCGCCCGGGCCAGGTCGGTTCCATCCGTGGGCCCCGATGCCCAGGGACGGAAACGCACGCGAAACACCTCGCGCCGCCGTGCCGGCGCCGCGGCGGGATAGCCAAAGGCGCCGAGCGCGGCTTGAAAGCCTGCCTCGTCGGCCGGTTGTCCGCCCCCTTCGGCAGCGGCGGGCCAGACGGACAGGCCCCGCCGCGCCAGCCTGGCCCAGTCGAAGCGCGGGCCGGGATCGATCTTGCGCCCGGGGGCCATGTCGGAATGCCCGATGACGCGTTCCGGAGCGATGGAACGCCGGTTCAGAACATCGCTCAGCAAATCCTCCAGCGCCGACATCTGCGCGGCCGCGAACGGATGGTCGCCGCGATTCGCCAATTCGATTCCTATCGAATGCGCGTTGACGTCACCGATCGCTCCCCAGGCGCCCGCCCCCGCATGCCAGGCGCGGCACGCTTCGTCGACCAGTTGAGTCACGCCACCGGATTCGGACACCAGATAGTGCGCCGAAACCCCGCATTCGGCCGCGCAGAGACGATCGAGGGCGGCGGCGCTGCCGTCCATCGCGGTGTAATGCAGCACCACGAGACTGGGCTCGACCCCGTCGGGCCGGGGGCCGAAATTGGGTGACGGCCGCCAGCGGATGTTCATCCCCCTATCGCCGGACCGCGGTGCGAAAGGGAATCGGATTCCAGCCGCAGGCGAATCCATCCCCATCGGGATCGAGATTGCGGCGGTCGCGCTCTGGGCCGCCATCGGCCAGAAACGCCTCCTGCGCGATATCGGGCGAGCCGTAGGACGCGCAGCTCCGGGAATGGGAAGTGAAGACGAAAAGCCGCGCGCGCGAATAGAGCCTGGTGCCCGGCTGATGCGAGGTCGACAGCGCATATTGCACGATATTGGGTCCCGGACTGTCGTTTCGCGGCACGGTCGTCGGCTCCACGACTTGATATTGCGCGCGCTGCCGCGCCAGGCGTTCACGATCGCTTTCGATCGATTCCCGGGCGATCACCGCATCGAAATCCTGTTCATCGGAGATGATGCCGACCTTATCGGCACCATCCGATCCGTCAACCGCCGCTGCCGCGATCCCGGTGTCCGCCGGTAGCGGCGGAGGCGGGCCGGTCCAGGGCCCGGCTTCGTGCGGCCGCGGGGCGGTGGTCCCGCCAAATCGCGGCTCTTCCCGCGTGCTCGCGGCGAGATAGGCGTGATAGTTGTCCAATCCGACACCGCGCCCCGAATCCGGAACCGCAGGCGCGCATGCCGACAGCGCCACGGCGCCCGTCAGCGCCCAAAAACCCCGCTTCACCATTGCTCGGCCTCATTGCTTTTGGAGGGATTCTACCACCATTTCGCGGGTTTGGAAACAAAACCGGCCCTGGATTCCAACGCCTGGGCGGCATTCAGCAGATCACCCTCTTCCCAGGGCCGGCCGATCAGTTGCAATCCCAGGGGAAGACCCCGCCGGTCCAGCGCCGCCGGAACGACGATGCCCGGCAGACCGGCCAGGTTCACCGTTACCGTGAAGATATCGTTGAGATACATCCGCACCGGATCGATCTCGGCCGTCTCGTTCAGCCCGAAGGCCGCCGACGGGGTGGCGGGCGTCAGGATGGCGTCGATCCCCCGGGCGAAGACATCCTCGAAATCCCTCTTGATCAATCTGCGCACCTTGCGCGCCCGATTGTAATAGGCGTCGTAAAAACCCGCCGACAACACGTAGGTTCCGATCATCACCCGGCGGCGCACCTCGGCGCCGAAACCTTCGGCGCGGGTCTTCTCGTACATCTCGGTGATCCCGTCGCCCTGGGCCAGCGCCGCCCGGTGGCCGAAACGCACCCCGTCGTAACGCGCCAGATTCGAAGAAGCCTCGGCCGGCGCGATCACGTAATAAGCGGGCAGGGCGTATCTGGTATGCGGAAGATCTATGGGCACGATTTCGGCGCCGGCATCGCGCAGCATCGCCGCGCCTTCGGACCAGAGCGCGTCGATCTCGTCCGGCATTCCGTCCATGCGGTATTCTCCGGGAATACCGATCTTCCTGCCCCGCACGTCGCCGGTCAGCATGGCTTCGAAATTCGGCACGGGCAGATCGGCTGACGTGCTGTCTTTGGGGTCATGGCCGCACATGGTTTCCAGCATGATCGCCGCGTCGCGCACCGATTTGGTCATCGGCCCGGCCTGATCGAGCGACGAGGCGAAGGCCACGATCCCCCACCGCGAGCACCGGCCATAGGTCGGCTTCAGGCCCACGATCCCGGCAAAGGCTGCGGGCTGGCGGATGGAGCCGCCGGTATCGGTGCCGATCGCGGCAAGGCACAGATCGGCGGCCACGGCGGCGGCCGAGCCGCCCGACGATCCCCCCGGCGTCAGCGCCGCGTCATCGCCGTCGCGGCGCCAGGGGTTCACCGCGTGTCCGTAAACCGAAGTCTCGTTCGACGACCCCATGGCGAATTCATCCATGTTCGACTTGCCCAGCATCACCGCGCCCGCGTCGAAGAGCCGCTGCGTGACGGTGCTTTCGTATTCCGGTCTGAAACCGTCCAGGATCGCCGAACCGGCCTGGGACGGCACGCCCCTGGTGCAGAACAGATCCTTGATGCCCAGCGGAATGCCGCACATCGCCGGCGCGTCGCCGGCCCTGATCCGCCTATCCGCCGCGCGGGCCTGCTTCAGCGCCAGTTCGGGCACGTCGTGCACGAAGGCGTTCAGCACCCGCGCGCGTTCGATTTCGCTCAGGCAGGTTTCGGTCAATTCGACCGCGGTCGCCCCGCCCGTGCGCAGCAGATCGCGCGCCTCGGCGATGGTCAGAGCGTTCAGCGCGTCCATGTCTCACTCCACAACCTTGGGAACCGCGAAAAAACCCTCATGCGCCTCGGGCGCATTCGACAGGATCCGTTCGCGCATGTCGCCATCGGTGACGATATCCTCACGCCGCTTCAGGCGCATCGGCGTGACCGAGGTCATGGGCTCCACATCCTCGACGTTCACCTCGTTCAACTGCTCGATGAAGCCCAGGATGCCGTCCAACTCGGCGGCCAGCCTGGGCAGATAGTCTTCCTCCACCGCGATCCGCGCCAGCTTCGCCACCTTGCGGGCGGTGTCGATGTCGATACTCATGCGTTCTCCCCGATCAGACCGGTCGCAGGACCGTTTAGCGTTCGGCGCCGGCGCCTTCAAGCATGTGGCGTCGATAGACCTCGATCATCCATCCCAGCATGAGGCCGTTGAAGACATGCCAGAGGGAATGCGTGCCGGCCGGAAACCGGTCGCATAGCGGCATGTCGAGCGAGCGCAGGGTGATCGAGACGATCAGGATCGCGGCGCCGACGGCCAGCCCCCGCGCCGTTCCCGGCGCCCTTTCGCGAAGAACGAAAGCGTAGATCAGGATCAGAACCGGCAGGACCCAGTAAAAACCCGATATGGCGAAGAACGGCAGGGCTGCGAAAACCGGGGCGACGGCGGCGGCATAGGGCAGAAAGGCCGCCGCGCCGGCAAGCGCGCCCCAGAACGGCCAGCCAAGGAAATCCCGGTTCACGGCGAAAAGATACGCCAGAATGAACCCCCCGATCGGCACCACGTCCGCCATCGCGGCCCAGGCGGTCGCATGGGTGTGAAACAGATAGGAACCGATGCCGATCGCCGCCAGAATCGAAATCAGCACCATCGCCAGGGGCAGATCCCGCCCCCGCACCCGGCGCCACATGACGAAGGCGGCGATCAGAAAGCTCGCGTTCGAAACCGCGTTTATCGGCTCGCTCCAATAGCCGGGATCGATCCGTTCGCAATAGCCGTCGATGTAACGCGTCCACTCCATGAGAACTCCTTTGCCTACATATAAGGTTGAGGAAACCGGAAAGGAGGATCAACGAAAATCACGCGACCCGACCGTTCAGAAGCTCAAGCCGGCCGCCGCGGTCCGGCGGGACGGCACGAACGTCCCGTGTGGCTTATATGGCCACCGCCTTCCTGCAACGATCTGGTTTGGGTCTGGGTCTGCGACCACGATTGCGGACGGCTATCCGGCTTCTCTGAGTGGCCCGACCCATGTTTGCCGTGCCCCCCGATGGCTTTCCGCGCGCTTCTTCCGCAACGGTTCCCAGGCATAGGCGGTGCGCCTTGCCAGTCCGCACACCAGGGTCGAGAAGCGACGGGCCGGGCCATTTCAACCCTCTCCTGCCAGTTTGCTGCAATTTTCCGAGGCATGCCGCCTCTTTCCAGTTCGACGCCTCGATCATCATGCGGGCGACACGGTGTGATCCGGTCGGCAACCCTGCTCTCGCGACAGAAGCGCCCGCATGATCCCTGCGTTTGCGCCCGCCCTCGGACCAGTGGCGATCGTCCGTGCACGGTTGGCCATGGCGACGGCGGCCAGGCGGAACGGCTTGCCGGTCCTCCGGCTTGATCTCGACAAACCGCATGGTTGGCCGCGTCACCGCATCGGTCTTGCCGCGCTTCACATAGGGTTCGACGCAGGCCGCAGGTATCAGCCGCATGTCGTGGCCCAGGTCGCGCAATTCACACCCCCAATGATGGACAGACCCACAGCCCTCCAGGCCGACAACGCATCGCGGGACGGGGCCGCCCCTTCGTATCCCGCAGCGGAGTCGTTTCGCGCCACATGACGAAACACGAACCGCAATCCTTTTCCCCCATGTCCCGGCACCATGCACGGCAAGGCCGCGTTTGCGCTTCGCGCCGTTTTCTCTTTCTGCGCCATTCGCTGTCTGGATAGTCCCGGGATGCGCGCGAAAATGGTCTCGTCTCGTGGACGAGGCCAGGGTTTCGTGCAGCAGCCGTTGATCGGACAAAGCCAAATCGCCCCCCTATGGGCGTCGATCAGCGAGCGTGCATTCACCTCCAGAACGTCATGTTCACGGTGCCGGTACGCCCTGGCGCCTGTCAGCTTGTGCAACCTTTCCCCGGTCAGCCAAAAAAAGACTTTCGCGTTCAGCAATTCGTACCAATCCGCCGGACTCAGGTGGCCGGGCAGGCATCGCGCGAGGCCGAAAGCGCTCATTGGGACTTGATCGCGACACAGCGCCTGTCGGGGCGGGTCACTGCTTCACAGATGGCAGCGGCATCGGTGGCATCATTCTTTGCGCCGCGCCGCACACAAGGTTTGACGTAGTCAGGAGGGATGAGGTGCACGTCATGGCCGGGACCCTTCAATTGACGCGCCCAGTTGCGAGCCGTCGCACAAGCCCCAATGCCCGCCAAGCACGGCGGTAAAGCCTTACAGAAAAGCGGCATCAAGGCCAAGGGTGGTTGGGGTCGTGGGAAAGCCCCCTATGCAATGAGGGACCACCATACGCTCCCTTCTCAAGGGCGGGGCCGTCTTCCCCATCAATGGCCGAATGCGAGAAGAATGCTTGAGCGAAAACCCGTCCGGCCC
Source organism: Pseudomonadota bacterium (assembly GCA_039195495.1). Lineage (GTDB taxonomy): Bacteria > Pseudomonadota > Alphaproteobacteria > Rhodobacterales > Rhodobacteraceae > JBCCVK01. The sequence goes on along the minus strand of JBCCVK010000020.1, from coordinate 1,680 downwards.
CCGTGCCGAGGCCCCCCGGATCATCGAAACATGGAGGATCGCTGACAGCATCGACAGACCACACAGGTCCCTGGACGGGCAGACACCAACCGGGTTCGCCCAAAAGCCACGTTCCAGCCGACCGGCTTCGCGCGAGCTTCGCAAGGGCTCCGCTCAGCCGGTCTCGACTGAAACCATATCGACAGAAAGAAACAAAAACGGCAGCGTCGGTCAATCTATAAGAGACTGGAAATAATCGGCTTTTTTCGGATGAAGGATGCTGCACGCATAAGTGGCGCGCGCATGCCCGGCGGCCCGGCGGCCCATGCGGCATGCGGCCTCCGGATTGTCCAGCATCCACATAATCGCCCGAGCCAGTGCGGAAATGTCGTGATGATCGACGGCTTTCGCCATGTCGCGGCGCGGCAATGCCTCGCGCACCGGCTCCACGTCCGAAACCACCAGCGGCGCCGCGCAGGCCATCGCATCGATCAATGACCAGCTCAACACGAAGGGGCGGGTAAGATAGGCGTGACAGTCGGTCCGCCTGAGCAGTTCCCGATACCGGGCACGGGGCAACAGGCCGGTGAAATGCAACCGCTCCATGTCGAATTCATGCGCCGCCAGGGCTCGTTTCTTCCAGCTGTCCCCTTCGGACAGGTCCCCTTCGTAATGGACACTGTCATTTCCCGCGATCACGCAATGCGCCCGGGGATGGGTATTCTGCACCCGCGCCCAGGCGGCCATGAATTCGGGGAAACCGCGCATCGGCTCCATACCCCGTGTGGCATAGGTGACGAGAGGCGTGTCGTCGCCCACGAGGTCCCGCAACCAGGTCCGTTGTCCCGGCTTTCCGGGACTGAAGAAATCGCAATCGGCGCCGTCGTGAAGGACGGTCAGCTTGGGCAGCAGAAATTCGGGGATATCCATCGCCTGATACGCGGTCGGTACCAGGATCGCATCGGCGGTCTGCGCATCCAGCAGAAACGGCAGATTGCGGCACAGGGTCGCGGCCCATTTGTCCTCCGCATTCTTCAACTCCGCTCGCGGATCCCGATCGCGCGGCGGATAGCCGTACCACCACTCCAGATACTGGACGAATCTGACATCGGGCCAGATCACCTTCGCAAAGCTGGCCGACCCCCAGCCCGAATGGGCGCAGATGATGTCGGGCACATAGCCGTGCCGGCGCAATTTCACCGCCCCGCCGGCGAACGCCTGTCCGTTTATGACGGCTTTTTCCATCGGCCGCAGATAGCGCGAAACCGTTTCGGACGGTTCCCGGCGCGCCCGATACCCGAAGACGCGCAGCCCGTCGGAATTGACGGTGATCTTGCCGTCTCGGGCGTGTTCGTGCGCGGTGGCGAACAGGACGTCCCAGCCCCGATCGCGTAGATAGAGACCGATGCCGCGGAACTGACCCGGATAGTTCTGATGCACGAACAGAATACGCGGCTTGGCGGGGTCGTCCGCATGCGGCAGCGTCGCTGTCTGAGCCATGTCCTTGAAGCTCCGCCCGTTTTCGGCATTCTAGCGCGCGGCGGGCCATCGTTCAAACACTTGCACCGACGGGCCTTGGAACGGCGGTGCCATCCGCCTATAACGCGGGTGAAGCAGACAGGGAGCGTCTTGATGCGGCAGGCCGCGATCACCCGCAAGACGGCGGAGACCGATCTGAGCGTTCGGATCGACCTGGACGGG